>PEYN01000175.1 GCA_002774355.1 Candidatus Marinimicrobia bacterium CG08_land_8_20_14_0_20_45_22
TTTCAGGAGCAAATGGCGAGAATTATTTTCTGATTACCCGTGCAACAGATACCGCATATAATGTTGAATCATTACAGGCAGAGCGACCATTCACTATTGATTCAACGACGCCTACTCTGACAACTATAAAGCCGGTGTCAAACACATACTATCAGAAATCATCGCTTGTAACTATTTCCGGCACTTCCGTTGATTTAGCGGGAACAAATGCCGGCAAGTTCAACAATAATCCCGTGAATGTCTGCTTCAAGCGTATCGCCGATGAAAAGTACTGGGACAATATAGACAAAAAATGGCAGGGTAAGACCGATTTGGAACTGTTAGAAAGATGGTTGCCGTGGTCAACTGCAAACTGGACTTTTTACGATGTCGCGGTTGCAACTGCCGGTTACTGGTCTTTTGAAATTGCGGAGTCGTCATGGACATCGGGTCAGCAATATATGGTTTGGGTAGGCGTTAACGACCAGGCGACAAATAAAATTGATTATACGGAAGCGCAGATACAGGGCGGCACCGGCGGAGTACTTTTCTATTGCGATAATGAGGCGCCTGTTACGGATGTCCAGGACCCGCCGAACGGTTCCTATCTCAATGACGTCTCTGCACCCGCTGCTCACATATGGGGTAATTGCGATGAAATGCCGACGAAAGAATCACCGCCCTACAATGCGGGGAACAAATATACGTATCTAAAAATTAAAAGAGACCCGACCCTTGGTGCCGAGTGGTTCGTCAGCGGCGCATGGGTAGCCGGCGAGAACTGGACTGAAATAATACCTTGGATAGATACATGGACATACTCCGGCTTTAATGAAACAAAAATGACCCACGGTACCACTTATTGGATTTATGTATATGCGACTGATAATGCATATCCGCCGCCCGGAAATACTGAATCAACCGGCGGGAATATAAAATCGCTGTTCCTGTACGATACTCAGGCGGGAACATCAACAATTTCAGTGCCTCCGACAGGCGAGCCGCATTACAAATCACTTACAACGATTTCAGGTACTTGTTATGACGATTTCTCGTCGCCTGACAAGGTCTTTGTTGAAATTTTTGACGATACCGACGCCACACTTTACTATTCAACCAACGGATGGACGACTACCCAGAATTATTTTGAGACAGGCGGGTTGCAGCCGTGGACAACTTCATGGACGACAAATATATGGACAAATCATCATAGATAC
>PEYN01000176.1 GCA_002774355.1 Candidatus Marinimicrobia bacterium CG08_land_8_20_14_0_20_45_22
GGTTTTTAATCCACTGCCGTTTGAACGCAATGAAGCTCCACAGGTATTTATCGACTTCCCGCGTGAAAAATTATATCGCGCCTTCTCGATCTACGACGATCAGGGCCAAAAGGTCAGTCACCAGGTGCTTTCCCTCGAGGAAAGTTACGTGATCCCGATTGAGCCGCATGAACTGCCGACCTCGTATTACACGACCAAGTGGAAAGTGGCTTTCGAGGCGAAAAATCTGCCGGCCCTCGGCTTTAAAACCTTCACTGTCAAACCGGAAGAAGGCCGCAAATCCAATTACGGTTCGCAGATCACAGCCACTAACACTCTCGAGAATGAATTCCTGAAAGTAAAGATTGAGCCGAATGGTACTCTGACCATTACCGATAAAAATAGTGGTGCGGTTTACCCGAATCTGCTCTGGTTCGAGGATTGCGGCGAATCCGGTGATCCGTGGTCACGCATTCCGCCGGTCGGCGACGGCAATTTGATTTACAATTCGCTGGGCAATTCCGCCGAAATCAGGCAGGTTTGCGACGGCCCGCTGACCACGACTTTCGCCATTAAAATTAAAATGAATCTGCCCGCCGAAGTCATCCGCAGCACGAAAAAACGCAGCGCCGTTGAAAAGGAATTACCGATCACTACTTTTATCACATTACACAAGGGCGATCCCAAACTGCATCTGGCCATTGACCTCGATAATACCATCAAAGATCACCGCCTGCGCATCATGTTCGACAGCGGGTTTCGTCCTGAGAAATCCATTTCCAGCGGCCAGTTCGACGTGCTTGAACGCGCCGTTTTCCTGCCGGACACTTCCGATTGGCTGGAACCGTACACCGGCACCCAGCCCAACAACGGCGGCGTCTGGGTCGAAAACGGCAAACGTGGCCTGGCCGTGCTGAATTTCGGCCTACCGGAATATGAAGTTTTCGACAATGAAAGCGGGACGGTTGCGATGACATTATTGCGCGGCTTCGGTTACCCGAAAATGTCCGGTATCGCTCGCGAAGATTTGGTCGAACGAGTTGGCAATGAAGGTTCGCAATGCCTGGGCATTCAGCATTACGAATTGGACTTATTTTTCTATTCCGGCGACTGGCAGACCGCCGGTGTCCTGCGACACGAGCGTGAACATAAATACCCGGTGATGAGCGTCCACCACGGGCGCTTTGCCGGAAAAGGCTTGACCAAATGCGAATCCTTCCTGAAAATCGAGCCGGAAACACTTTACCTGACCGCCTTGGAAAAGTCCGAGTCCGGCCAGGACTATGTGGCGCGTTTCTACAACCCATCCGAAGACACCGTCGAGGCTCTTTTACAGCTGAAATTCCCGGTAAACCAGGCAGTTGCTCTGGATCTGAACGAAGAGCCAGCCTTGGAAATTAAAATAGACGATCCGTGCCGGATTAAAATCACTGTTTCAAAAAAGAAAATTATCTCGGTGTTGTTAAAGCATGCCTAAAATCGTCTCTAATATAGCTAAATTTTCAACTGTCTATTTTGTCTGGAGCAATTTCTGATATGATTCCGCAAGTTAACGATTTGATTAGCAGTCCGATGACGCACCGTTTCGGGGACGTTTTCAATCCGCCGGGACTGACAAATTTCGTCGGCACGGTGCAGGCCGACATTGACCTGACCGGTATTCGCAGTCTGAATTTTCCACCGTTCGGCTCGGGACAATTACTGACCGCCGGCCTTTTTATCGAAGGTTTATATTTCCCGGCCACCGGAACACCGGTGACATTTTACTGGCGACCGGATAAGATTATTCGCACGGCCGAATTTCGTGGCCTGTTTCTGCAGTCGGAAACGGTCATGCTGACCGGTAAAAACGGAGTCATCATTCGGCTGAAAGTCGAAAACCGTTCGGGAAATAATCGGACCGTCGCCGTTAAATTCGGTCTCGCCGGATCAATTACACGCACGATTACAAAATGGAATTCTTTCATCCCGCCCAGTGAAGACGGTAATATCATTGAAACGGACGCGACCCACGCGGCCGTTATATTCAAGGCGCGTAACAGCCAGGCTTTCCAGATTCAGGGCGTTTTTCCATTCGCCGAAAATGTAAATCCGGCCTGGATAGACAGTCATTTGGCACTCGCCGCTGGTGAAACTAAAACATTGTATTACCTGAGTATCGTCGGCGAGAATATAAATAATATCATTACCCAGTATGATGAAATCAGCGCTAGCCCAAACGCTGCAATATTAAAAACCGAAAACGACTGGAATGCGGAACTAAAGGCGATTTTTACGCCCGGCAATAATCGCTACTCCGGTTATCTGCCAATCCTATTCACCGACGATAAAGATATCCTGAAACTTTATCTCATGGGCATCCTGAGCGTCGTTTATTTCAAACGCGACAATCCCTATTCGGTTTATGGGCGCGCTTATGACTCGCTCATGCCGCGTTACTGGCTGACCACGACTTTCCTCTGGGACTATCATCTCAGTCAGTTAGTCCACTCCCTACTCGATCCAGACGTCATGCAGAAATATCTCGAGCATTGGATGCAAATGGATATACATCACCACTTCGGTTCGGATTATCTGACCGGCGGTCCGGTCGGGCCATGGTATTCGGTCAATGATTATGCGATGCTGTCAATGTCGAGCTATTTCCTGCGCTGGAACGGCCGGAAAGACTGGCTCACGAAAAAAATTGACGGGGCGCAGATTAACGACTCCGGACCTAAAATCGTCCTCGAACATCTGCAGAAACACGCCGACAGCTGGAATTTCTTCAAAAGCAAACACGGCCTTGCCGATTACGGCAGCATCAACAACCTGCTGGAATGTGTCAGCACCTATATTCACGAAGTCGCCAGCCTGAATGCCGGCAATGTCTTTAACCTACGTTTTATGGCCGACCTGCTCGACCTGTCCGGTCAGCCCGAAAAAGCCCGGAAATACCGCGCAGAAGCCGCGACACTGCTACCCGAAGTTCAGAAATTATACAAACCTGGCGCCGGTTTCTGGCACGCCCGTTTTCCAGATGGCAAAATGGTCGAAGTGCGCCATTGCTACGATTTTTTCACAACGATTAATACAATCGGTGACGACCTGACGGCCTCCCAAAAAACTGAAATGTTCCGATTCTTCAACGAGGAACTCAAAACTGAAACCTGGATTCGGGCGATGTCAGCCTACGACGACAACACGATGTTCAGCCCACGGCCCGATCACCAGTGGAATGGTGGCTATCCGGCCTGGCCGCCGCAGGCCGCCGGAGCACTCTATAAAATCGGACACGGCAACGTCGCTTTCGAATGGATAAAAGGCGTCGCGCGCAGTGCCAATCAGGGCCCGTTCGGACAGGCGCAATTTATCGAGTCGATTGTGACGCCCGAAGACGGCGGCGCCCGCAAATGCCCCTACGATTACCCCTATCTATGCGACTGGGCTGTATCGGGCGGCGGAGCCTGGATCAATGTCATCATCGAGTCGATTTTCGGCGTTCAGGCCGGACTTAATGACATCATAGCCAAACCGGATTTCGGCGTTTTTGACCCGAAAGCCGAGTTGCATAATCTGCGTTATCACGGCAAACGTTTCAATGTAACCCAATCAGGTATCCGGGAGGTTGGAAAAGATGAGTAAATATTTTAGCATTTCAACTCTGCTTATTTGCATTTTGGGAGGATTTGTCATGCAGTGTAATCAGGCCCACAATTTCATTTTCCAGAAATTTGAAGCCAAGATCAAGACCATCGAAAATCCGCTGGAGCGCCAGATCGCTGCCAACGAACTGGTTCAGGCGGTTCGCAAAGGCAAGTATCCGATTTTCGAAAACGATTCAACCGTCGTCCTGCTTTACCAGGGCAATGACTCCAATATCGTCATTGACGGCGACATGACGCTCTGGACCGATTTTTGGGAAATGGAAACCATTCCCGGCATTGACCTGAAATTTAAACGCATGGTACTGGAACCCGACGCGCGCCTGGAATATGGCTTGGCCGTCACAAAAACCGGTTTTCCGTTCCCGGATCCGCTCAATCCCTACAAAGTCCTGAATGGTTTCGGCCCGTTCTCCGAACTGGCAATGCCGAAGTACGAACGCCACCCGATTTTTGAGCCGTTCAAATATGGCAAAAAGAGCGACCTTAGTCAGGTTACTAAAATCGTACACGAATCGCAAATTCTCGGCTATTCACATGACATTTTCGTCTATTTGCCGCCCAACTATAACGAATCGCAGAAATACCCGGTGCTTTATCTGCAGGACGGACAGGATTACATCGAATTCTGCCATATCCCGGTAATGCTGGACAATCTGATTCAGAACGGTCAAATTCGACCGTTAATGGCCGTTTTCATCCAGCCGCCCAACCGTTTCAAGGGCGAAATACCGAACCGCATGACCGAATATGGTCTGAATGAAAAATACGTGGACTTCTTGTGCGGCGAGCTGGTGCCGTTCATTGATAAAACTTACAGCACAATTAAGAAACCCTCCGCCCGGCTGGTTTGCGGCGATTCTTTCGGCGGCCTAGTGTCAGTATTTATTGGTTTCCGGCGACCGGACATTTTCGGATTGGCTTACGGTCAGTCCGGTTATTATTCCTTCCAGAAAGATTCCTTGATTCACATGATCGCCGATGCTGAAAAAAAGAACGTTTGTTTCCGGATTGACGCCGGCAATTACGAACGACGGGTGGGAGCCAGCTTCCTGCCTCAGGATGAGGGCGATTTCTGCGAAGCCGCCCGCCGCCTGAAAGCCGTGCTGGATGAAAAAGGTTATGAAGTGATTCATCGCGAATATCACGAAGGGCATACCTGGGGCAACTGGCGCCGGCATTTGATTGACGCTCTGGAAGATTATTTTGGGAAATAATGATGGCCGGTTTGCGACTGGGAATTGATTACGGCGGCACGAATGTTAAGTTTGGCATTTTCGACAGCAATGGTGCCGAAGTCGCCTTTCGTGAACAAAAACTCGCCGAACTGAGCCGCTCTGGTAATTTACTTGATAATCTGACGACGGCTGCCCGTGATTTTTCGTTTGATTATCAGATAGAATGCGGTGGATTAGCCATCAAGGGTTTGGTCGAGCCCCGAACCGGAATTTTACATAATGACATCGGCGCCGGTCAGTTGCTGGCCGGAGTCAATCTGAAACAGGCTTTTCAAAAAGCCCTGAACGTACCATTTATCGTTGATAATGACGCCCGTGCTTATGCCTGGGGCGAGTGGCGGTTCGGGGCCGGTCAGGGCAGTAATCCGATGCTCTGCATGACGCTGGGAACCGGTTTCGGTTCGGCGCTGATTTTGAATGGTCTTCCTTACTTCGGTGCCGATCCGGTCGGCGGATTACTCGGCGGTCATATCAGCATTGATCGCAATGGTCCGCCCTGTCCGTGCGGCAGTCGTGGCTGTCTGGAATTGTACTGCTCAGCTACGGCTTTTAGTCAGCGCGTTAAGACGGCGCATGCGGAACTGGAGCAATATTCCGAGCCGTTGCCGGTTTTCTTCGAGGCTGTCCGCCTCGGAAAAATCGAATATCTCCCGACCTTGCAGGCTTTTCTGCAGGATTTGGCACTTGGTATTGTCAATGCCATTCATGCCTACGGCCCGGAAACGGTTGTGCTCGGCGGCGGAGTGCTTAATTCAGCCGATCTGATTTTACCGGATTTAACTGAAATGGTACATGGCATGGCCTGGACTTTCCCACGCCAAACCGTCAAAATCAAAGCCGCCGCGCTCGGCAACCGCGCCGCCGCGCTCGGAGCCGCTTTTCATCCGCTGCTCGATAAACCGACTACCGGAGATTCCACTGTATGAATTCAAAAATTGCCCCGCCGTTTGCCGTCCCAATTCCGCAGGATGCCACCGAATATGCGCGCGGTTTGTACAATCCGTTTCCGGCTTTCCGCATCGCCGACAATCTGATTGCGAGCGGTTATTCCGCATTAGCCAAATCGCTTAAAGGTGAAATTAGTGATGGTCTGCGCGTTTTGGTCATCGACGGTTTTCAGGGCGTGGATTGGAATACTTTCCGGCGCAATCTGGAACTTGCTCTGGCAAAAACGAATGTAAAACCGGAATGGCACGATGTCGGAAATTGCCTCGCCGAAGCAAAGGATTTCCTCCCGAAAATCAAACCTTTCCTGGGCGGCGACGACCGGCTCTTCGGAACCCAGTTTCCGTTCGGACCGGAAATCTTTTTCGATGCAGAAAAAATCGCGGATTTGCGCATCCGGGCGGCAATGGCACGCAGTGCCAAGCCGGGCGAATTGACGATTTTCTATGGCACTGGAGCGGCTTTGGTCGAACTCTGGGACAAACTCTGGTACATTGACATTCCGAAAGACATTATCCAGGAAAATGCCAAAAAAAGTCTGACAACCAATTTTGGCTCCTCTCGTAACCCTGATTTTGAAGAGTTTTACAAACACGCTTATTTCGTGGACTGGCCGGCTCTCAATCGCTTAAAGAGGCGGCTTTTACCACGGATCGACCGGTTGATTGATCTGCAGAATCCCGAACAACTGACTTTTATTGAAGGCAGCGAATTCCGCGCGGCGCTGCGGGAGATATCTCAATCCGCTTTCCGGGTGCGGCCGTGGTACTATTCCGGTCCGTGGGGCGGCAAATTCATGCAGGGACATTTCGGCGTTCATCTCGACAAAGTCAATCTTTCGACCTCCTTTGAAATCATTATTCCGGAAAACGGGATTATCATCGAATCCGGTTCTAACCGACTGGAATTTTCTGCGGATTGCCTGATGTTTCAGGAAAATGAAAAGGTGCTCGGACCGCAGGCTGCCCGGCAATTTGGCGCCGAATGGCCGATCCGGCTCGATTATCTCGACACGATTGACGGCGGGAATCTTTCGATCCAGGTACATCCGCGCCCGAATTATATTCGCCGCAATTTCGGCGAAACTTTCACACAGGACGAATCTTACTACATCATTAACGCCAAACCGGACGCGCGCGTTTATATCGGCGTTACGGACGGCTGCCGGCCGGAGGAATTTTACCGGGCAGTCCAAAATTCGGTTGAAAATGGCCTCGAAATTGACACCGACAAATTCGTTAACAGCGAGCCCCCCAAGCCGCACGATCTGTTTCTGATTCCGAACGGAACCGTGCACGGCAGCGGCCGCAATAACTTAGTGCTCGAGATTAGCGCTACGACTTATATTTTCACCTTCAAGATTTACGACTGGATGCGCAAAGACCTGAACGGCAAACTGCGTCCGATCAATATCGAGCGTGCCTGGCAAAATATTCGTTTCGAACGCAACAGCAGATATGTCAGAGAACACCTGATCGCCAAACCTCGACTGATTGCCGAAGGTGACGGCTGGAAAAAATATTTGCTTGCCAGCCAGAAGGAAACCTGGTGGGAAGTGCATCGGGTGGAATTCGATCAGGAATTTGCCATGGACACCAACGGCACCGCCTTCGCTGTGAATCTGGTAGGCGGCGAATGCTGTAAAATAACGACCGCCAACGGTCGTCAGATGCCGCTGGCCTGGGCTGAATCCATGCTAATTCCCGCCGCCGCCGGTCATTTTTCCGTAAAAAATACCGGTACAACGCCCGGCAAACTGCTGCTTGTTTTCGTCCGTCCGACCATCGGAATCAGCGAACCGTTGAACAATCCGAGCGAATAAATATGTTCTCTCCGCAACCCGATTTCAACCGACTTAAAACAGCCGTCCGTTTCAGTGAACCCGATCGCTTACCGCTGGCAGAGCTTTGGGTAGACGCTGAAATCAAAGCCGCTTTTCTGGGCAATGTTTCCGCTTCCGAACTTGATTGCCGCAAGGCCGGTTTCAACGTCGCGAAAGACATCGAATTCTGGTATCGGGCTGGTTACGATTGTATCCGCTTGACACCGCGTTATGAGTTTTTCCAGCCGTGGCTGAAGGCTGAAAAAGCCTCCGACTTCGACGAAAAATTGGCTGTTTTTCTGCAGAATATCGACTACAGCGACATTGAAAAAGCCGAACAATTACTTCCATCAGGAATGAAAGTGATCTTCGCCCCCGAAGGCGGCATTTTTGAACAGGCCTGGATGAATCTGGGCTATGAAAAATTCATGACCGACTTGTATGAGAACCCGGAATATATCGGGCGGGTTTGCGATGTGATTGGCGCCGCCGAGCTGGCCATGTATGAAAAATTCAGCCGGAGCGATTTTGTCGGCGGATTCTGGTTTTCGGACGACATCGCCTACACGGAATCCCTGATATTATCGCCGGCTGTTATCCGCCGTTATCTCTTTCCGTGGTACGAAAAATTCGCCGCCCTGGCGCATGCCAACGCGAAGCTGTTTTTCTACCATTCCGACGGTAACCAGATACCACTGCTTGACGATTACATCGCCATGGGCTTCGACGCCATTCATCCCATCGAGCCAAAAGCTTGGGACATCACCGACCTGAAAAAGCGGCTGCACGGTCGCCTGGCGATGCTCGGTTCGGTCGATCTGGATTATCCTTTGGCGCGCGGTACGGCGGACGAGGTGCGCGAATATGTTCGCAAGCGTATTATCGAGATTGCGCCCGGCGGCGGTTTCGCGATTGGTTCGAGTAATTCCGTAGCTAAATACGTTCCGGTTGAAAATTACCGCGCCATGTTGCAGGCCGTGGCAGAATTCGGCCAATATCCCATTTTGAAAGGTTAATGAGACTTGACTGCTAACTCTGAAATAATCATCGCCGGGCATGTTTGCTTAGATCTCATTCCGGAATTCCCGGCGGATACCAACCCCAATCTCACCAAACCCGGTAAATTACTGACGATCGGCCGGGTGCATTATTCGACCGGCGGCGTCGTTTCCAACGTCGGGATTGCTCTGCATAAATTGGGTCTCACACCGCGCCTGATTGGTAAAGTCGGCAATGATCTCTTCGGCCGGACTATCATCGAATATTTCCAATCATTCGATGCTGCTTTATCACAAAATATCATCGTTTCTGGTAAGGACAGTACATCCTATACA
This sequence comes from Candidatus Marinimicrobia bacterium CG08_land_8_20_14_0_20_45_22, assembly GCA_002774355.1. NCBI lineage: Bacteria > Pseudomonadati > Fidelibacterota > Fidelibacterota bacterium CG08_land_8_20_14_0_20_45_22. The sequence goes on from PEYN01000176.1 coordinate 8,963, forward strand.
ATCGTCGTGAATCCACCCGGGCGTGATCGAACTTATTGGCATCATCCCGGCTGCAACGATTCTTTCGGGGCGGACGATATCGGTTTGCCGGATTTGTACGGTGCCCGCCTGTTCCATTTCGGTTACCCACCGATCATGAAACGCATGTATAACAATGACGGGGCTGAATTGGTCGAGATCTTTCGTAAGGTCAAAAAGGCCGGTCTGATCACGTCACTGGATATGGCGTCCATCGATCCGAATTCACCTGCCGAGAAAGCCGACTGGAATAAAATCCTTGAGGCGCTTTTGCCGTATGTGGACATTTTTCTACCAAGTTTAGACGAAATTTTATATATGACCAAAGCACAATCTCTTGACCAATTATCCGGTACAAGCAGCACTATTAATGAACAGATCTTGAATACAATTTCCAGCAATTTGATCAAACGGGGCGCGGCGATCGTCGGACTGAAACTCGGCAGTGACGGATTTTATCTGCGAACGACGCTCGACCAATGGCGTCTGGCATCTTTCATTCAAAATGCTGCCTCTTGGGCCGGGCGCGAACTTCTTTCGCCCTGTTTCATGGTCAAAGAGATGGGCACAACCGGTTCGGGCGATTGTACGATTGCCGGTTTCCTAGCAGCTTTTTTGAACGGCCTCTCACCATCCCAAGCTATTAATTCTGCCGTTGGCGCCGGAGCCTGTAGCATCGAAGCCTTGGATGCCACTACCGGCATTCCCGACTAGAATACTTTACAAAATCGCCTTGAATCCGGCTGGGAAAAATATCCATCGAATACTGCCTTCCGGAACTGGCACTGGAAGGCAACCGACCGGTTGCTTTACGGACCAAAAGACCGTAACAATTCAATTAATTAAAAGGTGTAAAAATGTACGACCTTGCTTCTGAAGCTTCCGCCCGGGTCAAAGTCGCACAGATGCTGGCATCGGCCAGGATCGTCATTACGAATCAAGAAGTTAAGCGGATGGAAATCGTTGATTTTGGTTTAAATCAACTGGCATCGCAGGGGCTGGAAATCGTGGTTTACGTCAATACCGACCGCTATTGCGCCAAGGAACTGGTGCTGTTTCCGCACCAGACCTGCCCGGAACATCGTCATCCGTCCCATGCCGGCCAGCCCGGCAAAATGGAAACCTTCCGCTGTCGCAAGGGAAAAGTTTATCTTTATGTCAGCGGAGAACCGGCGGCCAAGATCAAAGCCAAAGTGCCAAAAGGCAGCGAAAATTATTATACAGTTTTTCATGAAATCGAACTCAAACCCGGCCGCCAGTATACGATTCCGCCGGACACTTTACATTGGTTCCAGGCCGGTCGGGAGGGCGCGGTCGTTTCGGAATTTTCCAGCACCAGCCATGACGAGAGTGACATTTTCACCGATCCACACACCCGGCGCGTAGGCTGAGTTATGCAACTGTACGGCAAAACTATGACGCGGCGTGAAATCGAACAATGTCTCGGACGAATCGAACAGATCGGCGGTTTGCAGCATTGCCGTCTGACAGGTGGAAAAGCTGAAGGCGTCGAACAGGTTCAGGTGCGTACCGGCGCCGGTTTGACTTTTGAGATAAATGTCTCGCGTGGAATGGACATCGGGCTGGCGGAATATTGCGGTACCTCGCTGACCTGGCTTTCACCGAACGGTATAGTCCATCCGGCTTACTGGCAGGGTGAATCCACTAGTTGGCTACAAACAGCGGTCGGCGGTCTAGTGATGACCTGCGGTCTGACACAGGTTGGTTCGCCTTGTAATGATGATCCGGAAAATCTGTCTCTCCACGGCGACGCGCATCAATTGCCGGCCGAATTGTTACGCTGCGAAGGAGAATGGCAGGGCGACGAATATCTAATGACGGTCAAAGGTCGCATCCGCCAGAGCCGCATTTTCGGCGAAAATGTAACTCTGGCCCGCACGATCCGCAGCAAAATCGGTGAAAATCGGATCGAGATTGACAACGTTGTCGAAAAAGGCGGATTCTCTGAAACGCCATTCATGCTGCTCTATCACTTTAATTTCGGTTTCCCTCTGATGACCGGCGAAACGGAAATTCATTTTCCGTCACGGAAAGTCATCGCGCGGGATAATGAAATCCCGGTCATGGATTGCGCGCAATGGCCGGAACCGCAAAAGAATTTTCACGAACGGGTCTATTACCATGAAGATTTAATCACTGAAAATGGTACTGCCACGGCAGTCATTCATCAACCACATTTCCCGGTCGGGAATGAGACCCGCCCGCTAACCGTGCGGCTGATCTGGCGGACGGAAAACTTACCGCGCCTTGTGCAGTGGAAAATGCCAGGCGAAGGTGTTTATGTGCTAAACCTCGAGCCGGCCAACTGCCACGTCGAAGGACGCGTTGCCGAACGCAACCGCGGCACTTTACAAATGCTGCAACCAGGTGAAGTGCGGCATTATAATCTGGCTGTGGATATCAATGAGAATTAAGGAGGATTTTTGAATATCAGTACGGGAAAAGCCATCCGGCTCGGCAATCTGATTAACCCGAAGGATCGGCGCGCCCTGTGGCTCGATCTCTCGATTGCCGGGAAAACCGGAGCGAAGACGAGTTATCGGGATTTTTATAAAACAATCGCCGTTCTGGGTCAACACTGTGACGGAGCGATCGTCAATCCCGGTTTTCTGGAGAAGGCCGGCGAATTATTCGGCGGTACCCGGCGCTGGGCGCCAATCGTACTGGCGACACAACCAATTATCGGCGGCCGGATGGATTTTGCCTGCCGGGAAATCCGATTCAGCGGGTTATGATTTGCGATCCGGAGGATGCTTTACGCCTGGGAGCCGAAGCCATTTGCGCGCGCTTCATCATGGGCGTCGGTGACGAATTCGAAGCGGCAAATGTGCAGTCGATTGCGCGGCTGGCGCGCGCAGCCGAGCCGCAGGGTTTGCCGGTCATTGCCGAAGTTTGTCCGGTTGGCGAAAAAATCAGCGGCCGCGATTTCGGGACAGTTGTGAAACTGGGCATTGCCTGTCTGCTGGAGGCCGGCGTCGAGGTTTTGATTATTCCGACCTGTGCACCGGAAAGCATGGCCGAGATCGCCGCCTGGGTTGACATCTCGCTTATTATTAAGTGTGATAAGTTACCGGATACTGTTCCTCTCTCAAAGTTGTCCAACGGATTTTTACTGAGCATATCGCTGATTAATGAATCCACCTTTGCCGTCGAGCTGGAAGAATTATACCGTCAGACGCACGCCTGCAAAGGAGGCGTATGTCAATAATCTCCGGAAAAACCATCCGTCTCAATCGCCTGTTTAATCCGAGCGACAGCAAAGCCGTTTGCGTGGCGGCCGACCATGGCTGGATGTCCGATCCGACGCCCAATGTCACCAATCTTCGTCATATTTTAGATGAAGTGGTTCAAGGTCGTCCGGACGGAATTCTGGTCAGTTATGGCACTGCTCGACGGATGAGCGATCTGTTTGCTGGCAAAGGTTGTCCGACCCTGATTATCCGAGCGGATTGGATGAATATGCCGCGCCTGGATCAGCCCGGCGGCATTCTGCCGGTCAGCACATTTCAGAAGAAAGCCACCTCCTGCGCGAAAGATGCTTTGGCGATCGGCACTTCGGCGATCACGATTTACTATTTCGTTGGTTACAGCGCTGAATTCGAGGCGCTGAATATCGAACAGAACGCCGTTTTTGTGCAGGAATGCCGGCGTATCGGCCTGCCGGTTATTATCGAACCAATGGTCGTTGGCAAGCAAATT
>PEYN01000177.1 GCA_002774355.1 Candidatus Marinimicrobia bacterium CG08_land_8_20_14_0_20_45_22
GACACTGATCGTTGGAAATATCGCCGCGGCAACTTCCAAAAAGTAATTGACGTTCAAATGGATTGAGGAAGCGAAAGACCGGGCGATGAAAAGACTCATCCTCTGTTTTGTCATTTTTTGCTCGCTTGGTAACGCGCAGGAATCTGCATTCCAAAATTCCAAAATCTTTCATCTTAAAGCCAAAAGCGACACGCTCGATTTTCACACCGGGCTGGATTTGCTGATCGAGAATCAATTTTTGACCATTAAAAATAAAAAAATTGCCGTGATTTTTAACGCAGGAAGTTACGACCGGAAAAATCGTCACGCAGCGGACATTTTTCGAGATGAATGGAAAGGCGCCGTTGTATCGTACATCGAACTTCCGGAGTCGGTAATGCCGGAGAAAAGCGGGAATTTGACATTCTCCAGTGTTTCATCGGATTCCGGTTCGAAACAGATGACCGTTTCCAGCAGTCTGTCCGATCTGGATGCTGTCGCTTTGAACGACTGCAATATCATTGTCTGGGATGTTCAGGATATCGGTTTGCGAGAATCGACGACTTTATCGGCGTTGGCGAAGGCGATCCGGTTAAGCGCGGAAACGCGGAAACCATTACTGATTTTAGACAGACCGAATCCTTTGACTTCATCAATTGTTGAAGCGCCGATTTCGATGCGTTCACCTGCGCTAAACGGATGCCCGATTCCATTCCGTTACGGCGTGACGATCGGTGAACTTGCGTTAATGATAAACGAGGAAAATTGGTTGAAAACGGCTAAACCTGCGCGGCTGTTCATCATTCCGATGGCAAATTACCGGCGGACGATGTGGTACGATGAAACGGGAATGAATTGGCACTTACCGCTGAGAAATATCTTGACAGTCGAAACCCTTTTATCGTACACCGCGAGCATCTTTGCTTTCCAGTCGAATATCAACATCGAAACCGGCTCCTCTTTTCAATATGAAGTCTTCAGCGCTGAGTGGATTTCTCCCGATGAACTTGTGGCTGTGCTCAATTCGCTAAAAATTAGCGGCGTCGAATTTACTAAAACCGGATTTTTATCGGACGGAATGCTGGAAAATACTCGGACGCAAACGAGCGAAGAACAATTGCAAACAAGAATTCGCTGGATCGTTCGCGACCGGAATTTGTACCGATCTTCGACCGTTGGCGCAGTTACGGTAGGATTGATCGGTCAACTCTATCCGCACCGGTTTCAGTGGGCGAAT
>PEYN01000178.1 GCA_002774355.1 Candidatus Marinimicrobia bacterium CG08_land_8_20_14_0_20_45_22
GGTTAGATGATGATCTGAAAATTCAGCCTGAATTGGATTGATTTTTATAGGTTTAGGGTTGTATCTTTCTTTCACCATTAAGGTGTCTCCTATTGTTAAATGATTCATATTTTATAAATCACTGTAATTTAACAAATAGGGACACCTTTAGCTAGTTTTTTCTTCAATGTAAATGGGATTTTTAGGTAAAAATTAGTAGCAGTTTTGTATATTTAGTCTTGTTTGAACATTAAAATAGGTAATGCGATGTATATGAAAAGAAAAATGTCAATTTCACTTGCACTGTTATGTGCGGTAAACCTTCTGACAGCCCAACCCTGGCAGCAAAATGATGCTATATTCAATCCCAGCGGCATTCCGAGTCTTTCATTTTCCCAGCCGCGCTTCGCCGATCTGGATGGTGATAACGATCTGGATATGGTAATCGGTAATATCGTCGAATTGCCTGTCTGCTTTATGAACGTAGGGAGCAGCACATCGCCAAAATTTCAGCTGAATGACACGCTTTTACAGAATGTTTCTACGCTGGATGCTGAAATGGCGGTCTTCTACGATCTGGACGCTGACGGGGATCTTGATCTTATCGCTGGTGGATACAGAGGATTGACTCTCTACAGAAATTCAGGGACTGCGCAAGTACCGATTTTTCCGGAAAGGTCGGATTCTTTCCCAAATGTCAATGCGGGTTCCAATCCCATTCCGGATTTTACAGATATTGATAGTGACGGTGACTATGATATGGTTCTCGGTTTCAGCGAGAGCGGCGCCGTCAGGCTCTACACAAATACCGGAAACGCCCAGGAGCCAATTTTCTCAGAATTGAATTCAACGAATATTGGCGATGTGGGACTCTATGCCTATCCCGTTTTTGGGGATTTGGATAACGATAATGATATTGACCTTTTAGTTGGAAGAGATACTTATGGTTTTATTTACTTCCAGAATAATGGTGACAGTGCCAATGCAGTCTGGCAGCAGAATGCATCTGTTTTTTCTAATTTGGGGGGCGATACATATTGGAATTCTCCCGATCTTACCGATTTGAATGGCGACGGAAAACTAGACCTGATTTATGGCACTGCTTCGGGTCCTTTGTTATATTACCGCAACACGGGAACTTCAAGCATACCGTCCTGGACCGCGAATAAGACGCTTTTTGGCGGGGTCATTGATGTAGGCGGGGCCAGTTCGCCGTTCTTTTTTGATTTTGACGGCGATAGTGATCTCGATATGATTTGCGGGACCCAATTGGGCTACATCAAATATTACGAAAATACCGGGACGGTTACGGCCTCTGCCTGGAAAGAAAACAGTAGTCGTTTTTCCTCTTTGAAGCACTCCATTTATTCTGCCGTGACTCTGGGTGATATAAACGGTGACAGTTTGGCCGATGCGATTGTCGGAGACCTGAACGGTAATCTTTATCTGCACGTCAATACCGGAACCGGTTTCAGTTTAGATAATACTCATTTAACCGATATTGCACTTGGCGGTTTATCCGTTCCGCGACTCGTTGATTTTGATTCTGATGGCGATTTGGATCTCGCTGCCGGCAATGAAAACGGAAATCTCTTTTACTTTGAAAATCAGGGGTCTGCGAGCGTTCCCGATTGGGTTGAGATTAATGAATTTTTCGATAACATTGATGTTGGTTCTTACTGTGTACCGACCTTATCGGATTTGGACGGAGATGGCGATTACGATTTTGTCACAGGTAATCTTTTTCATGAAATTCAATATTATGAGAATGCTGACAGCATTTGGATTGAAAAACCGGAGACGGTCAGCGGCGTCACGGGCGGGCAGAATTCGGCCCCTGCTTTTGTGGATTTGGATGGCGATGGAGACGACGATCTGGTCATTGGTAATTATGATGGGACATTCAATTATTATGAAAATATGCTCGCTTCCAACGAGATCGTTTCGATAAAAGTACCGTCTGAGTTCCGGTTGTTCAATGTATTTCCAAATCCTTTCAATCCAGTGGCTCAAATTCTATTTGAATTGCCAAAATCCGCGCCGGTCACTATCCGGATATTTGATCTGTCCGGCAGGCAAATATTTGAAAAACACTGGAATATTTTACCCGAAGGCAAACATAAGTGTTTCTGGGATGGAGCTAGGGCCGCGTCGGGTGTTTACATTGTCCAGGTCTATAACGGCGAAAATAGGCAGTCCGTCAAGGCTGTTTTGATGAAATAAGAAGGGAAATATTCGGCATTTAAACTGGGATAAATCCCAAATGTTCATGAAGTGAAATTTCAACAAATTAAGGTAAGATGAAGAGATGGTATTAATAATCTGAATTATAATTGACATTAATTGTTAGTATAATGTTTTTTAATTGAAAGTAATCGTAGCCTAAAAAGATATTTCGATGTAAATAGTTTGTTGATACGTCCGCCCGTTTTTGGTTTTCGGTTAGAAAAATCCGTTAAAAGCAATTCAGGAATCGAAGTCTTTTACCGGTTGGAATTACTCCGGTCATGATAAATAAATTGGTAATAGTCATTAGAATTCGCGCAGGCGTAAACTAAAAAGGCTGGACAATCGCCCGGCCATCTGCGAATTGTGAGGGTCATTATAAATCTGAATGTGATCCGGTTCTGGTAAGGTACAGGTTATTTTTATCCTCTTTCCAGATCAGTAACCAGCCCGGTTTCAGGTGACATTCCCGATAACCTTCCATATTTCCGTGTAAGAAATGGGCTTTATACTCAGGCGGGATTATTTGTTCGTTACATAACAATTTGAGAAAATTGTATAAAACCGAAAGATCAAGTCCTCTTCGCTCGGTACATTTTAAATCCTTTTTGAATTGACTTGTAGGTTTAAGAATTTTCAAGACTATTTCGCGAATTGAGATATACCAAGTGCCTGAAACATTTCGTCGGGATCGGAATATCCTTCCAAGTCCGCGCCTTGTTCGACTTCGCGCATCGCCTTTAAGGTTTCCTCATTTGGAATTCTTACGGCAAATGGCAATCCGCGATGAAATGCGATCTCACGCAAATAAAGATCGATAGCGCCCGACATTGAGATATTCAATGCTTTCAAAACCGATTCGGCGTTAGCCTTGACTTCTTTGGATACTCTTACGTTAATAGTTGCGTCATTCATAATCATTGCCTCCGTGCATATATTACACGAATGTAACGCAAAACGCAACACTTTTATCCGATTTGGTTAAGAGAAAGTAATGTTTGACTGCTCTCTACGAGAAAACTTCCGAAAATAGTACGATCTTTTTTAGTAAAATATCGGTATCCAGTTTAGTATCCGGTTTCTTAACGTAATAACTGATAAAATAGTGCATTTTTTGATAGACTGTTATTTAAGTGTCGTTAGTCATATTGGTATAAAATATCTTGTAATTTATCGTCGATAAATATAACTTTACCCGCTTTTTGAGCCCTCGTAGTTCAAATGGATAGAATAGAGGATTCCTAATCCTTTGACCCCAGACGAGAATTTACAATCGGTATCCTGTCGGTATCCACTTTTGCACTTCCAAACTTGCATTTTCAATTTGCTAAAACCATTTGGTTTAATGGAATCTGATTGATCCCGCGTTCCTTGAAAACCTGTGCCAAATAGGCAGGCGGAAACTTCGTATAAATCTCAGTAACGGTTACGCTCGAATGCCCTAACAATTCCTTGACTAAGGAAATGTTATCGGTCTCCATGAGTTTCCGAAGCGCAAACGTATGCCGTAAGGAATGAATCGTTTTACCATTGACGCCCGCCCGTTTACAGGCTTTGCTAAACGAATGAGATATAAAACCGACCGAATAAGGATTGACAATCGCAAGCATAAGGTCGGCGATTCGCTCCGCCGGAATCGGTATGATCCGTTCCTTGCGCCCTTTGCTTTGCTCCA
>PEYN01000179.1 GCA_002774355.1 Candidatus Marinimicrobia bacterium CG08_land_8_20_14_0_20_45_22
TCGCTCCGCTTGCGAATTTGCTCTTCTGAAGCATCGGCGAGGATTAATTCTTTGATTTCCGGTGTCAATAGGAAAAACTCATAAATTGCCACGCGTCCCCAAAAACCAGTTCCAGAGCAGTGATCACATCCTTTTCCTTTATAAAAAGTAATTTCATTCGGATTAATTCCCAACGCTTCCAGCCGGGCACGGACATCGCTACTCGGAGTATCCACCACTTTACAATGTAGGCAGATTCGCCGCGCCAATCTCTGAGCGACGACTAACGAAAGCGCCGAGGTAATCAAATATTTATCAACACCCATGTTCAATAAACGAATGATCGTTGCCACCGCGTCATTTGTATGTAAAGTCGATAAAACCAGATGCCCGGTCAACGCCGCCTTGATCGCTATTTCTGCGGTTTCTTTGTCCCGAATTTCACCGACCATCACGACATCCGGGTCTTGCCTCAAGATCGAGCGTAATCCGGCCGCAAACGTCAATCCGACCTGCGGGCGCGCTTGAATCTGGTTAATGCCTTTTAAACGATATTCCACCGGATCCTCAACGGTGATGATATTCTTATCGGGAGAATTAATAAAATTGAGTGACGAGTATAGCGTCGTCGTTTTGCCGCTTCCGGTCGGACCGGTCACTAAAATCATTCCATGAGCCATAGTCAGAATTTCTTTAAACTTCTGCATCGTTTTCGGCTCGAACCCAATGTCGTTAATGTTCAAAGAAACACTGCCTTTATCCAAAATTCGCATAACGACTTTTTCGCCATAGATTGTAGGAAGCGTGGAAATGCGGATATCTATCTGCCGTCCCATGATCTTGATCTTGGTTCGACCGTCCTGAGGCACACGGCGTTCGGCAATATCCAAATTTCCGAGAATTTTAATGCGCGAGATGATTCCCGATTGCATGCGTTTGGGTGGCGGCGTGATTTCGCGTAAAATGCCATCGATTCTCAGACGAATTTTCAGTTCTTTTTCCTGAGGTTCGATATGAACATCACTCGCCCGATCCTGCGTTGCCTGTAATAAGAGCAAATTGACGAATTTAATCGCAGGCGCATCCTCCGCCTGAATTCGGAGCATTTCTTCATCCGATTCTTCATCATCATCTTCTTCAACCTCGAAATCGACCAATTCTTTCATGCTCTCTTCCAGATTTCCTTTTTGAGCATAAATCTTTTCGATTTCTTCTTCGATAACAGCACGAGGCGAAAAAACAACGTCCAGAAGAAAACCAGTCTTTGTCAGGATGGTTTCGAGTGCGATCGGATCGAACGGATTCCACATTGCGACCGAGAGTTTGCCGTCTTTTAATCTAAACGCTAACGCACCGAACCGACGAGCCATATCTTCCGGAATCAGCGCGGCTACCGAAGGATCGATGAAACCTATGGTTTTCAATTCCACCCGCGGAACTTTATTTGTCGTGATAAATGAGTTGATCCGTTTTATGATCGGATCTGTTGTCTGTATTTCTCCGTCCATGCTTTAAACCTTAGAAAAAGACTTCCCAGTCAATAGTTAGAATCATACTTTTAAAAAACCGTTTAGTTGAAACGTCAAATCACGTGCCAGAGGGAATATTTTTAATTTTGTCGTCGAAAATCAGTTGAAAGGTAAGAAACTGTGGAGATTTCGGTTTGTCATATAAATATGATAATCACTTGGAAAAACAGCGATGTTTTCGTTGTTTCCGTTTGAAACGAGATGTCGGATTTTTGTTACAGGGAATTTGAATTCGGATTTTTCAGCCCGAACTTTTTAATTTTCAAGTAGAGATTTTGCCGGGGAATTCCGGTTTCGATCGCTGCTTTGCTGACATTCCAGCCGGTACGCTCCAAAACTGCGCTAAGGTAATTCCTTTCAAAATCTCCTTTGGCAACGGAAAAAATGACTTTGGAATCGACTGAAGTGACAGGATTTAAATTCACTTTCAGGTAATCCGGCAGGTCTTTCACAGAAGTCAGGATGGAATCGCTCAAAGCGATCGCTCGCTCGATAACGCTCTCCAGTTCGCGTACATTACCCGGCCAGTCCCAGTTCACCAGAATATTCATGGATTCTTCATCGATTTCTTTAGGTTTAAGACTTCCGGGAGTCATGTGTTTTGATAGAAAATGCTTGATTAACAACGGAATGTCTTCCCGGCGATCTCTTAATGGCGGTAGAAATAGCGTAATGATATTCAGCCTGTAGTACAAATCCTCGCGGAATTTTCCGTTCTTCACTTCTTGATGAATGTCTTTATTGGTTGCGGAAATGATGCGCACGTTGGCTCGGATCGTTTCTGTACCGCCGACGCGCTGATATGTCTTGTCTTGAAGTACGCGTAGAAATCGGACTTGCAGAGCCGGGCTGGTTTCTCCGATTTCATCCAGAAACAAGGTCCCGCCCTCGGCTTCTTCAAATACGCCTTTGGTGCGTTTAAATGCTCCGGTAAAAGCCCCTTTTTCATACCCGAAGAGTGTCGATTCCAGCAACGTTTCCGGGATTCCGCCGCAATTTACGCTAATGAATTTCTTCTCATAGCGCGTACTGCATTGATGGATCGCTTTAGCGACGAGTTCCTTTCCCGCCCCCGTGTCGCCGACCAGTAGAATCGTCGTATCTAACGGCGCAACTTTCTGGATCATCTTATACAACTCCTGCATATTGGAGCAATTGCCGATGATGGACAAATTTTTCGCACGACTA
>PEYN01000180.1 GCA_002774355.1 Candidatus Marinimicrobia bacterium CG08_land_8_20_14_0_20_45_22
TTCGGATCGCGATTCTGACGGATTTAGGAACCGTTAATCAGTCGGTGCTCCACCATCTATCCGATCTCGATCTGCTTTTTCTTGAATCCAATCATGATATTGGAATGCTCATGGATGGACCTTATCCGCTTTACCTCAAACACCGGATCAAAAGCCGCGACGGCCATTTATCCAACGAACAGTCGCTCGAACTGTTCAACCGGATCAAAATGAACGGTCGATTCCGGCATCTGATACTCGGACATTTGAGTGAGATCAACAACGATCCGGCGAAAGTGCTGGAACTCTTTGAGAACGAAATCGTCCCGAAGCTTCGGGACAGAAATTTTTTAATTGAAATAGCGAATCAACATCAACCAGGAAACGTTCATATTTTATAGGAGAAAGACATGAAAATTATCGCCATTCTTGCGCTGTTATCGCTGGGTGTCAGCGGATTTTCGCAGACGCTCACAAATAAAGACATCTCGGAACTTCAGATTAAACTGAAGACCATACCCAATGAACCAGTCGGAAAAGACGAGGTTGCCGTGATCGAAACGGATTTCGGCAAGATCGTCATTGAACTTTACGCTAAAGAGACGCCCGGTCATGCCGGCAATTTTAAAAAACTGGTGAATGCCGGATATTACACAGGCACGACATTTCACCGAGTCATTCCGGGATTCGTCGTTCAGGGCGGCGATCTCTACAGTAAGGACGCAAATCCGAATAATGATGGAACCGGCGGTCCCGGTTACGATCAGAAAGCAGAACTCGGTCAGAAACATCTGCGCGGATGCGTCGCGGCGGCGAGACTGTCCGATCAAGCCAATCCTGAGAAACGCAGTAGCGGCAGTCAGTTCTATTTTTGTCTGGTCGATTTGCCGTTTCTTGATGAAGGCGGATACACGGTTTTTGGAAAAGTCATCAGAGGCATGGACGTCGTCGATAAAATTGCCGCCGTCGAACGCGATAAACGTGATCGCCCGACGAAAGACGTCGTGATGAAAAAAGTTTATATGACGACAAAAGCGGAACTGAAAAAGGCGGAATGAAGCCGAAAGTCGGTTTGGCTTTGGGCGGTGGCGGTGCGCGCGGACTTGCTCATCTTGGCGTCCTGAGAGTGCTGGAAGAGGAAGGAATTCCAATCCATCTTATCGCGGGTTCTTCGATGGGCGCCATAATCGGCGCGATGTACGCCCAGAATCCAAAAGCGCTGGAAGTGACGCGTCGGCTTGAAAATTATCTAAAAGGAAACGATTATGAATCGCTCGGGCTTAAATATATCGTTCCTCAGAACGGAAATTCGCCCTCGGTACTGACGCAGTTTATGAAGACGATTACCAAACGGATTGTCATCAATTACACCGCCTCGCGAGCCGGTTTGGTCAAAAGCGAACGACTTTCGGCTGCCATCGGAGTTCTCATTGATGAAATGGATATTCGAAATACAAAAATCCCATTCGTCAGCGTTGCAACCGATCTGAATTCGGGAGAGACGATCTCATTTCAAGAAGGTAGTCTGCGGAACGCCGTCAGGATGAGTTCATTAATTCCGGGATACATTTCTCCGGAAGAGATGGAAGGCAAGTTAATCACTGACGGCGGCGTCAGCGCGCTGGTTCCGGTCGAAATTGCCCGCGAACTTGGCGCGGATATCGTGATTGGCGTTTCGGCAAGTGTTAAAAATATTCAGGCTTTAAACGATCCGCATATCCTCGAAATCGTCAGCCGGGCGGATGTTATTCGCGGAATATATCTTTCACGTCTGCAATTATCGTTAGCGGATGTCGGTTTACATCCCGATGTGAAAGACGCGCACTGGAGTGAATTTCTCCGATTTGACGATTTTATCACAGCCGGAGTCGAAGAAGCGCGCAGTAAATTGCCGGAAATTCGTCGCGCACTTAAAATGAAAAAGAGTTTTTTAGGTCGAATGTTTTCTATCATTAATTCTTAGCGGAGAACTCATGAAGCGAGTATATCTTCTCATCTTTATTATAATTAGCTGGCTGGTAACGCTGACAAACGCGCAGTCGTCCAAACAGATTTTATCCACAGAACCCATGCTTTCCACCAATGGCGTTCACGCGGGTGAAAAATTCACGGTTGCGGTCAAAGTTATTTTAGTCGATCCATGGCATATCAATTCATCGACGCCAACCGATCCGTATGTGATTCCGACGAAACTGACGGTTCGTCCATCGAAAGGATATTCCATTGAATCGGTGGAATTTCCGCCGCATCAGTTGAAGAAGTTTGCCTTTTCCGATGAGCCTTTAGCCGTTTATGAAAAACAATTCGTCGTGATGATTCAGGGCAAAGTTCCCAAGTCTGCCGTAAAATCCGTGGCATTGACCGGGAGTTTGTATTATCAGGGCTGTAGCGACGAAATGTGCCTCGCGCCCGATTCATCGGTTTTTTCATTGAACATTCCGATTCTGGCTGACACCGAAATTGTCGGTTTGACGATGTCTGAATCTGATACGAAACAGGATGGAGAGGCCGAAACAGACGATTCGAGAGTATTTGACGTCGGCGAATCGTTCGCAAAAAAAGGAATTGCACTGACATTTCTTCTCATTTTTCTCGGTGGATTGGCACTGAATCTGACGCCTTGCGTTTATCCGCTGATTCCGATTACGATGAGTTATTTCGGCGGACAAAAGAGTGATAAGAAGGGTAAACGGTTCCTGATGGCGCTTTTTTATGTTGTGGGAATAGCGATTGTCAATTCGATTCTTGGAACGCTGGCGGCGCTTTCGGGAAACTTGCTCGGTTCATTGATGACAAACCCGATCGTTTTGATCATCATTGCGCTGATCTTGATCGTGCTGGCGCTCAGCATGTTTGGGGTCTATGAGTTTGGATTGCCGGGCTTTTTGATGAATCTTGGCGGACCCGCAAAAACCGGTTATCTCGGATCGCTCATCATGGGTTTAACGATGGGAATCGTCGCCGCACCCTGCATCGGTCCATTCGTCATCGGTCTGTTGACGTATGTCGCGACGACGGGAAATCCGGCTCTTGGCTTTGCGATGTTCTTCACACTGTCGATCGGACTCGGATTGCCGTTTCTGTTTTTGGCGTTCTTTTCGAGCCAGATCGGGAAATTGCCGCGCTCAGGCGAATGGATGGTCGGCGTTCGGATCATTTTCGGACTGATTCTCGTTGGAATGGCTTTCTATTTTGTCCGGCCGATCATACCGGAAGTGATTCGTCAATTCGTTCTGACGGGCTACCTGATTTGCGCGGGAATTTATCTGGCGGTTTTCGATCACGCCGGTGAGAATGCGCGGGGATTTGTCTCATTCAAGAGATTGTTCGCCATCGCCGCGATCATTCTCGGAACATGGCTGATTAAGCCGGACGCATCGACGCCCGAGAAGATGAAGTGGCAACCGTATAACGAAAATGCATTCAAGACTGCGGTTAATTCCGGTAAACTTGTTTTGATCGATTTTTCCGCCGATTGGTGTATTCCTTGCAAAGAGATGGATCAATATACGTTTAGCGACGCGAAAGTCGCTCGACTTGGCGACGAATTTGCGTTATTCAAAGTCGATTTGACGTCGGAAGTTTCCGCTGAAGTCGCGCAGTTGAAAGCGAAATATGAAATCCGGGGCGTTCCGACGTTTCTTTTCGTGATGCCAGACGGAAATGAGATTCGCGAATTGCGGGTCGTCGGTTTTGAGAAACCGGAACCATTTTTGGAAAAGATGAAAAAAGCGCTTTCCAAAACGAAGCAGTAATGTTATTATCAAACTTTATCAGAAATCAATAACAATGGATTTGAAAAAATGGAAAAACAGGATGATATAAAACTGGTTCAGTCACTTTACGCCGCGCGCCAGCGGATTTTTTCCGAAATGGGTAATGTCATCATCGGTCAACGCGAGATCATCGATCAGTTACTGGTGACGCTTCTTTGTCGTGGACATTGTTTGCTGATCGGCGTGCCCGGATTGGCTAAAACCCTGATGATCAAAACGCTTGCTGACGTGATGGATTTGAACTTCAAACGGATTCAATTTACGCCGGATTTGATGCCGTCCGACATCACCGGAACCGAATTGATACAGGAAGATAAAACGACCGGCAAACGCGACTTTCAGTTTTTCTGCGGTCCGATTTTCGGCAATATCATTCTCGCCGACGAGATCAACCGCACGCCGCCAAAAACCCAATCCGCTTTGCTCGAAGCCATGCAGGAACACCGCGTGACCACCGCCGGAAAAACCTATGTACTGGATGAACCGTTTTTCGTATTAGCGACGCAAAATCCGATCGAGCAGGAAGGAACGTATCCTCTGCCCGAGGCGCAATTGGACAGATTCATGTTCAGTCTGCGTATCAAATATCCGTCGTTCGCGGAAGAAATCGAGATCGTTAAATCGACGACCTCGGACATCGAACCGAAATTGTCGAAGATCATCAACAAGGAAGAAATCCTTACTTTCCAGAAATTAATCAAGCGTGTGCCGGTCGCCGACAACATCATGGAATTTGCCGTCAAACTCGTGACTTCGACGCGTCCAAACGAAGAAAAAAGCCCCGATTTCGTCAAGAAGTGGGTGGAATGGGGCGCCGGTCCGCGCGCGTCGCAATACTTGATTCTTGCGGCGAAAGCCTACGCGGTTCTGAACGGAAAACCGACGCCGAACAAAGACGACATCATTCGCGCCGCAGAGCCGGTTCTTCGACATCGTATCATACCGAATTTTAACGCCGAGTCGGAAGGTATCGACACCGACACGATCACCGGAAAAATTCTCCAATGGCTGAACTAATCGGAAAACGCCAATTTCTCGATCCTAAAACTATCTCGCGGTTAGATAATATGAGCCTCCGCGCCCGATTGGTCGTCGAAGGTTTTATCATTGGACTGCATAAAAGTCCGTATCACGGTTTTTCGGTGGAATTCGCCGAACATCGTCCATACATGCCCGGCGATGAGATCAAGCGCATCGACTGGAAACTCTACGGCAAAACCGACCGGTACTACATCAAGCAATATGAAGAGGAAACCAATCTCAAATCGTACATTCTGCTCGATAAAAGCGGGTCGATGGGCTACCGTTCAGGCGAGATTTCCAAGTTGACATTCGGCAGTTATCTGGCCGCGGCGCTGGCGTACCTCATGCTCAAACAACAGGACGCCGTGAGCCTGACGCTTTTCGATTCTGTCGTTCGGAATTATTTACCGCCGCTGGCGAAGAAAAGCCACCTGAACTTAGTACTCGGTGCGTTGGAAGACACCACGCCGGGTGATGAAACCGCCATAGCGCCACTACTTCACGAATTAGCGGAAAAGATCAGGAAACGCGGTTTGATCATTTTAATTTCAGACTTAATGGACGACCCGGAGGCGGTCATTCATGCGTTGAAACATTTCCGGCACAAACGGCATGAGGTTATACTATTTCATATTCTCGATCCGCAGGAGATTGCATTCGATTTTAAGCGGCAATCCCGGTTCGTCGATCTGGAAACGAACGAATTTCTCGTCACAGAACCGTGGCATATCCGGCGCGCCTATCAGCAGAGCATTGGCAAATTCGTCGAGCAGTATAAAATCCGCTGTCGCGAGAATAACATCGACTACGTGCTGATGACAACGGAGAAACCGCTCGATCTGGCGCTGACCGAATACCTGAACAAGCGCACGCGAATCGGCTGACCTAAACCAACCGCATGACTCACTAAAAAATAAAAAGCCGGTCGAAATTCAACCGGCTTTTTAATGACTTTATTCGAAAGACTATTGTTGCTGGAGTTCCTTCGAAATCGCACGATACTTTTCGGCTTCTTCCAAATTTCCCTGATTGTAAAGCGACTTCCAGAGAATCTCATATCCGAGGATGGATTTGGGATCGAGGGCGATCAGTCTACGGGCATAGTCTTCGGCGTTGACCCAATCACTATTTTTAAAATTTGCCTCGGCGATGCGGATCAGCGCTTCTGTGTCGTCAGGATTGGCGGCGAGAACTTTCTGATATTCGAGGTTTGCTTCTTCGAATTGACCCGTTTTAGCCAGAATTTGTGCTAAAATGAAGCGGTAATCCACATTGTTCGGATCGCTGGCAATCAGCTGTCTGGCAATAGACAACGTTTCTTCAAGGCGCTGAATTTCGGTCAAATATTGAATCCGTAGAATTTGGAGGTCGGTCGCTTCCGGATGAGCCATCGTCGCCTGAGCGAGTTCGGAGAGAACCGATTCCCGCTGATCCGGCGTCCATCTGACCTGATAATAGTAAAAATTAATATCTTTATCGAAGATACCTGCTTCACTCGCCAGCAGGGAGTATTTGATGACGTTTGCGGAGTCTTTCAGTAGGAAGTAGCATTTGACGATGCCGTTGTAGGTCGGATCCTGATCGGTGCGAATCTCAAGCGCTTCTTGAAATTTTGCCGCGGCGAGTTTCAGCAATGAATCTTTTTCCATCTGAAAAAGCGCGCGAAGGGCGTCATTGAAAAAGTTGGCGCCCTGCGAGTGGACTTCGCTCCAGATTCTCTTGAGCATATCGTCGGCGGTAAGTCCGGTGACAGGTTCCCTGTAAGTGGAACTGATTTTTTTGGAAAGCTGCAACATCTGTTTCGATTTCGCCCAGTCTTTTCTCGGAGCGTAAACACCGGTAGCGAGCAGGAAGGAAACCTCGGGATTGGTGGGTTCCTTGTCCAAAGCGCTGAGTAACTGTTGCTCGGCCGCATCAACATTATTTTGTTGAAAATAGACCTTTGCGGAAGTCACTTCCGGACTCTGACATGCGGACATCATCAGAGCAAATAGCACGGTAATCAATATGGCAAACGAGACTTGAATCGTCTTCATGATATCTCCTTATTCGATGGTTCAAATAAACGCGCTGAATTTATGACAGAAAAAATTTGATTACAAGAGCGAACAATGGGGTAATTGGGTTGGATTCTGTTGATTGGGTTAATTAGGTAGATTAGGTTGAATTCGGTAGAGTAGGTCGATTAGGTTGGATTAGGTTTGATTTGGTTGATTAGGTTTGATTCGGTTTTTTGGGCTGGTTCGCTTTCCCCTGTTGTGTCAGACTCTCAAATCTAACGTAGCGAAAAGAACGAAACCAGTTTTCGCTATGCCAAACTGGTTTCTGATTTATAGACTACGAATCAATACTAAATCCCGGCACAGCATCCATCATAACACCGTCAGTTCGCCTTTGGCGAATATGGATTTCACAGATTCCCTTTCACAATTTCAATATCAATAATCAGGGAAATCAGCGTAATCTGGTTAATCAGCGATTCAGACATTTTTCCCGCTGTGTCAGATTCTGACACAGAGCGCCGCCTACCACGGTACACTATGAATTTTATCTAAACTGGACACCGTAGAACTTCCAAGTATCTCCGTTGAACTTCCGGATGTCTCGCGACATGTTTCAGATATCTCCGTTGATGTTTTAGATATATCGGGAGATATATGAAGTATCTCCCGACATATTCCGAAGACCAAATGAGATCGGTAAAATATCAATTCAGACTGCCGGAGTCTCGGGCGTCTTTTCTTTCGATTTCTCGAATCTCTGTTTAAGGTCGGCGAAGATGATTTCCGCGCCTTCGATCCCGCTTTTTGCGGCTTGCTGAACTGCCTTGTAGATGTTTAATGCGGTTTGAAAAGCCTCGCTACCGGAAAGCAGGATTGTGTCGTCCAGCATATCGGTAATTTTTTCAGCGCTCCGATACAGATCGGTAAGGGTTTTGACCGCATCCAGATCGGTTTTCATTTCGGCGACATTGACGTAATTTGGCAGGAGGTTTCCATTTGTCAGGGCATACTCCAATGCCTTTTCGACAAATGGAAGCGATTTGTCGCCCATTTTCAGCAAGGCTCGGCGCTCGGTTTTGTTCAGATCGATCAGTTTGGGTACAAGTTTTTCATCCAGCACCGTAAACGCGCCCTTGATGGCTTCAAGGTCTGCCGCCTGAAATTGCACAGATACGAGATTGTCTTTTGCCATTTTTTACTCCTTTTGTTAACGTTTTTTACTATTAACTATCTTCACCATCCGGCAGGTATGGTTTAACCTGCCGGATGGATAGACTATTCGATCATTTGATCAACAAGCATTTTTTCGTTTTGGTGTAAGTTCCCGCCTGTATTTTGTACAGATAGACGCCGGAAGGATATTTCGAAGCGTCCCAGGTTACCTGATAATTACCGGGCTCTTTGACTTGATTCACGATCGTTTCCATCAAGCGACCTCTCAGATCGTAAACATCGATCCGTACCTGAGATTTCGTCGGAATTGCGTATCCGAATTGCGTTACGGGATTGAACGGATTGGGATATGCTTG
>PEYN01000181.1 GCA_002774355.1 Candidatus Marinimicrobia bacterium CG08_land_8_20_14_0_20_45_22
GACGGTACGCATGTCGGAATCCTGTACGTTGATTATTTTCCGCGGGATAGTAAGCGGGGCGGCGCATGGATGAATAATTTCCGCGAACAATACCGGAAAAATGGGAAAAATATCACGCCCATTATCGTTAATGTATGCAATTTGCCTAAGCCGACGCAGGATAAACCGTCGCTGTTAACGCTGGATGAAGTCCAAACACTTTTTCATGAATTCGGTCACGGTCTGCATGGCTTACTTTCCAACAGCACCTATAAAAAACTCTCGGGTACAAATGTACCACGCGATTTCGTCGAAATTCCTTCACAGATCATGGAAAGATGGGCAACCTATCCGGATGTTCTGAAATCCTATGCCAGACATTACCAGACCGGCGAAGTGATTCCAGACGAACTCATCGAAAAAATCCAGCAGTCTGAGCAATTCAATCAGGGTTTTATCACAGTCGAGTATCTCGCGGCTTCTTTTCTCGACATGAACTGGCATACAATTACCCAACCGGAAACGGATGCTCTTGCCTTTGAAGATCAGGCAATGACGAAGATCGGATTGATTCCGGAAATCATTCCTCGTTACAAGAGTTATTATTTTCGGCACATTTTCGCGGGCGGTTATTCAGCCGGTTACTACGCTTATATTTGGGCAGAGGTGTTGGACTCCGACGCTTTTCAGGCTTTTGTCGAAAAAGGCGTATTCGATCAAGCGACTGCTAAGTCTTTCCGCGATAATGTTCTCTCCCGAGGCGGTACCGAAGATCCGATGGTTCTGTACAAACGCTTCCGCGGCGCCGAACCGAAAATCGACGCTCTGCTGAAACGGAGAGGGCTGAACTGACGGATATGGTTTAATATGGAAGAGCATCTTTTAAGCAAAACTGTATTTTTTATGAATGCGTCGATGTCGATTTATTAGATGAAGCCGTTAAACTTGCAGTGAGCAGAGAAATCTTCCAAGATTTCTGACTTTGAAATAGAATCGAACAGAAAATAAAAATACAGGGGCGAAGATTCTTCGCCCCTGTATCATATTCTACTGTTCTACCGGAAGTTACTTCAGCAGAATCATCTTCTTGGTCTGTTTGAAATCGCCGGCTGTCAGCGTGTAAATATAGACGCCACCGCTAACCGAATTACCAGAAACATCGCGGCCATCCCAGACGTAGCGATGATAACCGAGCGGCAATTCACGGACGCTGTACTCCTTGACAATCTGACCCATCAAGTTATAGATTGTCAAGCGGACATCGCTGGTTTTTGGTAATGCGAAGTCAATGCTCGTCCGCGGATTGAACGGATTCGGGTAGTTCTGCGAAAGTGCAAACGACTTCGGCAGTTCCTGTGTCAGCCCAATCGAGGTCATTGTCATATCAATCGAAGGAGCTGTTTTTGACTCGTTCAAACCGTAGTCGGTCGCGGTGACGGAATAAGTATAGGTCTTATTGCTGGTCACATCCACGTCCACATATTCCGGAGTTGTTGAATGGCCGATCAATGCAAATTCCGCCGTATCGGCTTTACGATAGATGGTATAGTACTTAACTGGTTCGCTGGTCACTTCATCCCAAGTCAAAGAAACCTTGCTGTCTGCAAGTTTTCCGATAAGATTCATGGGAACTTCGGGCGCTAAATTGTCTTCCGACCAGCCGCCTTTCACATTCGAATCCCAGTAAGACCAACTGTCGAAACCGATCGCTGTGACCATGAAGCCCGTCCAATAAATGTCATTCTGAACCTTGTCGTACAATGTCGGTGCGACAAAGTTGTAACTCTGCCAATCGGGATGAGCGGAAACCGTGGCAACGAAATCCCAGCGGAGGTTCATTCCGGGTGTCATTTCGGTACCGTTCAGCGGCTCGACCGCGCGCCAGATCTGGAATTCCTTCACCGAAGGTTTCAACAGCTCCGGACA
>PEYN01000182.1 GCA_002774355.1 Candidatus Marinimicrobia bacterium CG08_land_8_20_14_0_20_45_22
AAATGATAAAAAGAAAAATAAAATTTACGGATCGATGGTGTTGATGATGATTGCATATCAGTTATGATGTAATCCATTTAATTTCCGTTTGACGAAGCGTTTGAATAGCCATTGAGGGATTTGGACACCATAGCTCGTGGTCGCTGGGATATCGCTGATGGGTAAGATCATGATCGGGAGTCGTTGTCGTCGCATGGCTTTAATGGATAGATCCTGTCCACGATCAGGCGTTTACCTTGGGCCAGGGTGACGCGGATACGACCCTGGTGCTTGCCCTTATCAATGGCATCTGCTTCGCGGGCGACGCGCCACCCGCCCTTATCCGCCCATACATACCCCGGAGTATCCATTATATCCCACCATTGTGAGCCCCGGTTCCCAAGCCGTGAGAGGCGGCTGGTACTTTACCCGTCCGGGGGTGCCGGGTGAGTCGGAGGTCTCCGATATTATCGCCTCGGTAGCGGGCGGGAGCGTTATCCCCAGATGGCGAATACTGCCAGCGCCCCGATAAGGATGCCGGCAGAACAAAGTAGAGCCAGTTTGATTGCCTCCATTCCGCTTTTGATCATTAGGTCGTTGAAATTAGGCGGATTGGTCTCCGGATAAACTCGATACCCGGCGGGCCTTTTGTCGGTATGCGGTAGAAGATTTCTTACCTCTCCCATTTCCTCCTCCTCTCAAATCAACGGTTTTACCTTTGCTGAGTGTTGCAAGCAGCGGCTTGGGTTTGCGACAACGCCGGTTGGGTAGCTCCGCAGATAACTCCACCAGGAGCCGGGTGAGCTGATCCCGCATATCGCTGACCATGTGATATGCTTTTTCTATCGTCGTCATTTTAGCTTTTTCGGAAGGGGAATCGTCTAAATTGAATTGTCGAAAAAGGATAGGATCATAAAATGAGAAAAATGAGGATGCATTATTTACGCCCAGCGCGTTCATGATCCGAAGGAGCGTGGTGACATTGGGCGCTCGTTCTTCGCACTCGATTTCATTGATCATTTGCCGGCTGATGCCCATGCGTCGGGCCAGCTCCGATTGATTGATGCCGATCCTAGCACGCGCGTCGGCAATGGCTTGACGGTTAAATTTAATCATGTAAAATCTTTCTATGGATATTTAGGTTCATGGGATGGGGATATTACACGCTAAAAAGAGCTTGTCAATAAGAAAAACACAATATCACATGAAATAGTTTGATGCCAAAGATAAATCCTAATTTTAGCAATAGGTTATCTATGGTTGTATTTAAAGAGCAGGGGATGACCAAGACCCGTTTTGCTGAAGATAATAAAATACATATCAATTCAGCCACGAGTTACTTAGAAAACGGCGTAGTTCCGGAATGGCCAATACTCATCCGTATATGTGATAAATATAAATTGAGTCCATATTGGTTGATCATCGGGAAGGGACCGAAAAAGCTATTTGAAAAAGATGAGGGTCCCGAAGAATCCGAAAAAATATTTGAAACAGCTCAAATTGAAAAAGAGGACGCCCCCATCATTCCGGTAACGGACAAACAATTTTATCAGGACATCATCCGGATGCTGACCGAAAATCAGCGATCTCTTGCTGATGAAATGCGCAGGTGCATCCATAAACAGGAGAATATGGAAGCCCGCCTGGAGCGGCTCGAAAGCCCGCAGGCTCTGGGATATGAAATCCGGGAAGGAAAAAAAACCCCGACGATCAACGAATCGAAAACATGATCATCAATCGGCACTCAATATGGATCAATGGTTGCGGTCTATTTAATCCGATTCTATTATTTAATAAGGACAAAAGAGATGACGGATGAACCCGATCCCAAATTACTTAGAAAAGGTTATATCGTTATCGGCGTTGTGGTCGCGGCATTTTTTCTGACAAAATACTTAATGGATAAAACACCATCCAAAATTGCCAAATCAAAACCCGTAGAAATCGCAAAGCCGCTCCCAAATCCCTTTGCGCCGTGCGTCACCGTGAAAGGATATGTGGCGGCATCGAGCGAAATTTTGTTGGATCGGATGAATACCATGATGCTGAATAAAGATGATAAGGCGGCCGCGTTGCTTTGGGATCAATTTAATGATGATATTATATTCTTAAAAGGAGGGGATGAAGTATTTGTCGAGGATCGCAAAATCTTTTCGGGGAAATTAAAGATCCGCCCGCAAGGACAAACCTGGGCACTCTGGACCGTGACCGAAGCGGTGAAATGCCCATGAAATCGCCTACCCGATGAGTTTTTACCAGCTCAAAGATGGGCGGTGGGTGGTGCAATATCGGAGCCGGACGGAGCCGGGGCGGATGGTGCGGGAGTATTTCGGGCGGGGCATCCATGGCGCGACAAAGGCTAGGGCACGGCATGAGGCATTATTCGGTTCGGGCAATCAAAGAGCGGCGGCGCCGATCGGAATGCCGTTTTCCGAAATCGCCTCCGCCTATTTGCAGGCCAATTCCGGGCGTCTGCAGAAATCCTCAATCGATTGCCTAATCTATAAATTATCCGGGATGATACTGCCTGAAATCGGGCATGTGGATATCTATCACATCACGCCCCAAATCATGGATCTATATGTCCAAAAGCGCATCGCAAAAGTTAAGCGGAGCACGGTGCATCGGGAATTGAGCGACATCATCGCCATCCTCAACTGGGGCGTTTCGCGGGGCATGATCCGGGCCAATCCGCTTGCCGGATACAAAAAACCATCCAGGGATGACGAGATCATGCAGCCGCCATCCGGGGGAGAGATTGAGGCGCTGATCGAACATGCGCCGGAGCATTTGCGGCGGGCGTTGATCATCGCCTATTATACGGGTTTGCGTCCAGGGAGAGCAGAGTTATTCGGGATCACCTGGGAGGATATCAACTGGGCGGATGAGACGATCATGATCCGATCGGCAAAAAAAGGCGGGCTTAAAAGCCGGATTGTGCCCATCCATCCGGATCTGGCCCGCCGGCTGATGAGCTGGAAAAAATATGATAAAAAAAATAATCCCGGATCGAATCATATCATCTATTATAAAGGGCGTCCGGTGGCATCATTGAAAACCGCATTCAGGACCGCCAAAAAAAATGCCGGGATTACCCGTCGGCTGACCTTTTATAGTATGCGGCACGCCTTCGCCACATATCTGCTCGGCGAATCGGCGGATCTCAAGATGACCTCACAGATCATGGGGCATTCCAGCCCGGAGATCACCATGCGCGTCTATCAACACGGCAGCATGGCATTGGCCCGGAAAACCATTGAAAAATTACCGACAATCAATCATGAAACTTGACGAAAAGATATTGATACAACGGTACAACATGTTGTACCGGAGCGAAATATTAAACATAATAATATTATATAGTTAAATTAAATATGTGCGTTCGCAATGCCGAGGTCAGGGGTTCGATCCCCCTCATCTCCACCAATAAAATCAATGAGTTAGGAAAATGGTGGATTGCGGGAAATGGTACAACGTGTTGTATCAATCCGGGTCCGGTTTGGGGATGATCCACCGGGCTTTATTGGGTCTCACATCGATATGAGTAAAGCCCGGATAGCGGCCGATGCCGTAGCGATCCGGGTATAGGCGTTCCAGGTAATCGGCGATGATGTCCGCACCGATACCGGAGATCCAAATGTCTGCCGCCATGGCCTTCATGTGATAGCTATCGTTTGCGCCTCCGATGCGCTCATTATATGCCGGACACCGACACCAGGAGTTCGGGATCACCGGACGCCCGAAAAATGCTCGAATATCTTCTAAGACCTCCAATAACTCCCAGTCCTGGGCAAAAAAGCCGCATCCGCATTTGCAGGCTGCTTCGGATCTGGAAAAATGGGTGATGGTCATTTGCTTCGTTGCCATATTTTTGTGCGGACACATAGG
>PEYN01000183.1 GCA_002774355.1 Candidatus Marinimicrobia bacterium CG08_land_8_20_14_0_20_45_22
GCGTATTTCAATCCAGCCGGTCTGACCAAACTGTCCGACGGATTGCACTTCGACATCAGCAACCAGTCGATCTGGCAGAAGAAAACGGTAAACAACAATACGGCAACGCTGAATAAAGATGAATTTGTTGGAGATGTCGCGGCGCTGGTATTCCCGACGGCTTATGTTGCCTATAAAATGGAAAATTAGTCCTATCAGCTGGATTTATGCCGATTGGCGGCGGCGGAAGCGCAGAATATGAAGATGGCTTGCCTTTATTCGAGTACACGTTAGCCAGTTTGGTCGGCGTGCCGGCTGCCTATTTTAATTCGGCGCTATCGCCTTACGGAACCATCAATGGTTATGATTTAGATGTACATTTTAGCGGTTCTTCCGTTTATTATGGCTTTCAGGGTGGCGTTTCTTATAAAATAAATGACCTTGTATCAATGTCACTTGGTGGCAGATATGTGATTGCGAAAAACAGTTATGAAGGTTATATGGAAAATATTAAGTTGCATACTTCCAGCGGAGGAGACCTTACTAGTGCTATTTTAGGTTCTGCTCTTGCCGATGTAGAAGTGGATGCGGAACGTTCCGGTTCGGGAATGTGTGGGATATTGGGAGTGAATTTATCCCCAAATGATAATTTAAATATCGGTATTCGCTATGAAACGATCACAAAACTTGAGATGGAGAACGAAACTGCAACAGGTAAAGATGGTGGATCAGAAGAATTTACTGACGGTGCTAAATTTAATGCTGACATTCCTTCTCAGTTAGCAGTTGGCCTGTCCTATAAAATGAGCAAGCTGAAACTGATGTCGGATTTCAACTATTTTGGTAATACCGGTGTCGATTGGGACGGCGATGAAGCAAATTTCGATAACAGTCTTGAGTTCGGTCTGGGCGCTGAATATAAGTTGACGGAGAAATTGCTTGTCAGCGCCGGCTATTTAAAATCTACCAGTGGAGCGAAATCGGTAGGGCAGTCGGATTTGGATTTCAATCTGGATTCATGGACGGTTGGCGCTGGATTGCGCTATTCGCTGACGCCGTCGATTGCCATCAATATTGGCGCTTTGAATACATTTTATACCGAAGCGAAAAAGACGACAGGCACAATTACCGAAAAGTACAATCAGACGACTTTCGGCTTTGCGTTTGGGCTTCAGGCAAGTCTGTAAATCGATCTTTTAGTGCAATGATTTCAATTGTGGAGGAGTCGGACAACGGCTCCTCCAATCTTTTTTGAGGCGAAAATGAAAAAGAAACTCATCCTTTTGGTATTTTGTGTGATGCTTGTTGATTCCGTCTTTGCTCAGTCCGAAAAACGAACCGGCTGGGGTTGGGGCGGCGTTCCGGCGATCAATTACAATGCTGACGACGGTTTCGGATATGGTGTTCTGCTGAATTTGTTCAATTATTCCAAGGGCGGTTATTCACCGTATTATTTCAAAATCAATCCGATCATTTTCGCCACGTCAGGTGGAAAGCAGGATCATACGCTTTTCTTCGATTCGCCGTATATGCTCGGTCACGGATTGCGCATCAATGCCCGCATCCGTATTCAGATGGAAAAGTACTATCCGTATTACGGCCTCGGCAACGATACAAAGTATCACGCGAGTTATGTTGAAATAGACGATGATGAGAATTCTCTGGGTACGTTACACAGCAAATACTATTACCGAATGAAGACCAATCAGTACAAGTTTTTTACAAACCTTCAAAAAGCCTTCAAGTACGGGAAAAACGGTAAACCGCTCGTTTCCGGATTGGTTGGACTCGGCGTCGTCAGTGTTTCCAACGAAGAACTGAGTAATGACGGAATTCCGACGTTATTTGAGACCGATAAAAATTCATCCGTTCTGACATCGAAAGAAGCGAAGGGCGGGTTAAATAATTTCCTAAAAGTCGGCGTCATCTATGATACGCGGGACAACGAACCGGCACCGAACTCAGGCGTTTGGACAGAAGCGCTTGTCGAATGGTACACAAAATTACTTGGCAGCGATTATTCATTTTCACGGTTGACTCTGACGGACAGAAGATATTTTCCAATCACGAAAAAACTCGTTTATGCAAACCGCGTCGTGTTTGAAAATATTTTCGGTGATGCACCGTTCAATATGCTCTATCCATTTGGAAGTTCATGGGCGGCAGATGAAGGAATCGGCGGCTACCGAACGCTTCGCGGTGTTTTTAAAAACCGTTATATCGGAACGACCAAACTTTTTGTGAATATGGAACTTCGCTACAAATTCTACGAGTTTTCCTTATTTAATCAGGATTTTTATTTAGCGGGCAATCTTTTCTGCGATGCAGGTAGAGTCTGGTATGATGAACCGGTGAATTCGCTTAAAAATCTTCATGTCGGAAAAGGCGCCGGGCTTCATATCGCATGGAACGAGAATTTCATCGTCTATGCCGACATGGGACACTCAACTGAATCCGGTCGGCAACTCTATATCGATATCGGATATCTTTTTTAAACATCCATTTTAGAATCGACGGATTATGAGACTCATAAAGGATAAAAATGTCTTTGGCTGGGTCATGTATGACTGGGCAAACTCGGCTTTTGCAACGACGATCATGGCTGGTTTTTTCCCGGTCTTTTTCAAATCCTACTGGAGCGCTGGCGCCGATGTCAATGAGAGCACAGCTATGCTGGGATTGGCGAATTCACTTTCATCGTTGATTGTTGCACTGATTTCGCCCATTCTGGGAGCAATTGCCGATCAAAGTTCCGGGAAAAAGCGGTTTCTGATATTTTTTGCATATCTCGGCGCGCTGTTGACTGGTTGCTTGTTCATGGTCGAACAGGGAGAATGGCTTCTTGCGGCGATATTTTATGCGATCGGAAATATCGGTTTCGCAGGCGCTAATTCGTTCTATGATTCGCTTCTGCCGGATGTTGCAGATGAGAAGCGGATCGATTTCGTCAGCGCGAAAGGATATGCTTATGGGTATTTAGGCGGCGGATTGCTCTTTCTGGTCAACGTTCTCTGGTTTTTAATGCCGGCGACTTTCGGCTTGCCGGTGGAGGCACAAACCGCACTGTCGCAAGGTCTGAAAAAAGACGCAACGGTAATTCATGTTAGTTGCCCAGCCGACTTTCAGATTCCAAAGAAGTTTGAGACCGGAGCCGCAATCGTCACAAGTCACTTTGTCCGT
>PEYN01000184.1 GCA_002774355.1 Candidatus Marinimicrobia bacterium CG08_land_8_20_14_0_20_45_22
TTTGAAAAATTTGGATTTGCCGAGTTTGTACCCTTGCCCGACCAGATGCCGGAACGCCTCCGCGCGGTTTTTAAATACCGGGGATTTATCGCTATCCTTCGGGAAATATTTCTCCGTCAGGCGTTCGACGATCCGCTCCAGCGCTTCCTGGGCGGCCTTGTAAGTGCGCAAAGATGCCTCGGTTGCGCCCGCCTGCACGCCGGATAACGCCGTCACATGGGCGTTGTGTAGTATCGTCAGCTCGGCACGATCCGCATCGGATGCGGCATCCAGAAGGGGTTTTAGGTCCATGCGTTTAATCCTTCAGGGCGGAAATTGGACCGACAAACGGGCGGACACATAGGTCCGCTCCTACACCGTTTATTTTCAAAATCATCCTTGACAACTCATTTCAATTTATTTACCTTCCTTTCAATATTATTTACCGGACCCTACCGGAGTTTACCGATCCCGCCGAGGTGGCCGACCTTGGCGGGTTTTATTTTTGATTTGATGCATGTGTATAACAAAGTAATTTTTCATATCGTTTTTTGCTGATGTCTGGAACATGTTTACATTCTCCGTCGGCCATATCATCAGCAGCAGAAATAAGATCAAATAGACAACATCGATCAAAGCTGACTCCATCAATAGCCCGCAATTCTAGAATCATTCTTTTGATTCCATCTCCTGACGTCTTCCTCAACCATAGACAAGTTTGTTTTGATTTTAAATTTTGAGTGACCATTCTCGTTACATAAAATACCATATTTTTCATTATTTTATTATTTTTGACGAATTTAATGAGATTGTTGAATTCATTTTCATCGTTAAATTTTGCGGTGAATGTAAGATTGTCTTTGTCTTTCTGGATAATATTTGCCTCAATAGTCTGTTTTTTCTTTTCTTTTTTTGATTTTGATATAGGGGATGAACCACATGACGATGGAAATATGATAGGTATCGTATTTTCCCTGGTGACCAAACATCCCGTTAAGGAAATCTGTTTAATGGAATGGCCCAATTCTGCGATATCTTGACTTGACCAATCGTTTAACAATAAGAACTTATCCGGCGCGGAAACCGAATCGAGATTTTTACCTCCGAATTCGATTAGTATTTTTTCCATTTCATCTTTTTCTTTACTATCTATCCATTGTGCATTGCCGTTTTCCTCATAATGCAAGCGATAGGTTCCATGCTCATCCGGGCCATCTATCCGAACAACGGCAATTTTTCCTTTTCCTATAAATTCTTGTCTTACTTTTTTCCAATCGATTTTAATTTTTCTTTTCATTTTCAAGCCTCGTAATGAGAATATTTAGAGTATTAAATTCAAATAATATTTCCGATTTAATAGCGGATTTTATTTTCGCCGGATATTTTCCTCCTTTAGATATTTTACGATTTAAAAATTTTATTGATTTCAAAATTCCTTTCCAAAATTTATTATCATTTTGATTTTCCGGTTGTTCTTTTTGTATCACCTCCTTTTCCTTTCGTTTCTGTTGGGTCTCCGTGTAGGCCCTGTTGATGGATTTTTCGCCAGACTTCACGGCGGCTTTTGTCTCGTCATCGGCATGGGTCATCACCGTGCGATATTTCTCCACCTTACGTTCGGATGTTCCGACGATTTCGGCGGTCTCTTGGGCCGATTTCCCAGACCTAGCGTCAAGTGACGCTAGGTCTGTCCTTTCGCCTTTCCCCTTCAGTTTATCCACCGCCTCGATGCACCAGGCGATATCCGCGTCCGTCATGTTCCGGCGATCACGCTGGCAGTGGATGACGTACCGGATGGCTTCATCCTCATCTCCCAGAAAGCCTCTTTTAAACACTGGTATCCAATCTATTCCAGCGATTTCAGCAGCCACAAGACGGGTGTGTCCGTCGATGCAGATTAGCTTCCCGTCATGCGGCCAGACCGTAACCGGAAAATTCTGGTCATAGCCATGTTCCTTTATGTCGGCGACGACTTTATTTAAGACTTCTTTTTCAATCGGAAATATCTCGCAAAACGGTTCAATGGATAAAATTTCGCCTCTGGGTATGTATTCAATTATCACTTTCTGAATCTCTTTTTTCCCCAATTGATCGCCTCCTTTTCTTATTCTTTCCTCACCCAATCCCCCAGGACGCTAACGCCGATCCATGGCAGCGATCTGAGCAGGGTTTCGGAGAAAATCACGGCGAGGCGCGGGACATACTTATAGAGGTCCGGGGAACTTTTTGCCATCTCATAGGCCCGTGCGGTCGCCTGCACGGCGAGGCGAAGCTGGATCGCAACGGGATCATCATCCAGGGACGGCGTGGGCGGTTCGGTTTCCCGTAGGAGCGGACCTGCGTGTCCGCCCTTTGCGGAAGATTTTCCGCCCTTTGCGGGCAGACGTTGAGGCGGATGATCCTCTTTGGCTCGGACACATAGGTCCGAACCTACAAGTCCTCCATGTCCTGGGCGGCTTGGTGGCGTATCGACCGCATCGATACCCGCCTTTAAACCCGCCCCACCGATACCATATCGTTTCTTGGCGGATTCTTTGGTCATCAAGCTGAAACAATCCCGGCACAACGTGGAAAGGCCGTCCTTCGTAGAATGATGATGCCCAAATTCGGAAATCGGTTTGCCTTTGCCGCAGCGTTTGCAAATTTTTTGTGGTTCCATTTTTTCCTCCTTTGTTTGGGGATGATTTAATTTGTGGCGGATAAATGGGCGGACACATAGGTCCGCCCCTACAATGGGCTGACCTGCGTGTCCGCCGGTTTTCGGCCGGTTGTCAGAACCAACAATATTTTTGGATTCGGCATCCGCCAGGCGTTTGCCGGTTTCGCATTCCAGGCATTTTTCCAATCCGACATATTGGATTTCAAAATTATTCGGCGGCGATAATGCCCTGCGATAACGGGCTAGACACGCGGTATCGGATAGGCGGCATCGATGCGCAAGGCAATCGATCATCACCTTCG
>PEYN01000185.1 GCA_002774355.1 Candidatus Marinimicrobia bacterium CG08_land_8_20_14_0_20_45_22
GATGCTTCAGAAGAGCAAATTCGCAAGCGGAGCGAGGAACTTGGCATGGAAACTCTTTTATTCAACGGCATGAAAAAAGTTAAAGAAGGATTGACGACAATCGACGAAGTCTTGAGGATTATTTAATGCCGGAATATTCTTACATAGCAATCGACGCGAACGGGAAAAAAATCAAAGGCCTTACGGAAGCCGAAAGTTCACACACATTGGCGTCTGCTCTTCGGAAGAAATCCATAACGATTATTTCAGCGGAAAGACGCGAGATGAAATCGACTTCCGCAAAAACCGGTAGAAAAAGTTCCTTTTTTACTTTTTCAAAGAAGCTCAAGACCGACGATCTGGTCATGTTTTTTCGTCAGCTTTCGACAATGGTTGAGGCGGGAGTTCAATTGGTTGAAAGCTTGAATGTTCTGACGGAACAAGCCGAAAATGCGGAATTCAAACGAGTAATTCTTGAAGTGAAAGAACAAGTCGAAGCGGGCGATAATTTTTCTAAAGCGCTTTCCCAACACATACATATTTTTCCGCAGATTGCCGTTTCTATGATCAAGGCGGCGGAGATCGGCGGAAACATGGGCTCCATTCTCGATCAGCTGGCGACGTATGTCGAAGACAAAGACAAGATTGAAAAAAAGATCAAATCAGCAATGTCTTATCCTAAATTTATCATGATCTTTTTCGGTTTAGTTGTTTCAGCCGTGATTTTCGGATTGGTTCCGAAGTTTCAGGAAATCTTCGAAAGTTTTGGCGCTCAGCTTCCAGTACCGACTCTGGTACTCATCGCCATTGCGGATTTTGTAAAAAACAATCTAATCATTGAAATCGTAGTGATTGCCGGAGTGGTGTTAGGGTTCAAGTCTCTGAAAAAAAATCCGAAAGGGCGTTATTTTATTGACGATCTTAAATTCAAAATACCTATTGCTGGTGGAATGGTAAAAAAATCGACTATCGCGAGATTTGCCAAAACACTGGGAACTTTAACGAAAAATAGTGTAACGCTCGTCGATGCTCTTGGAATTTCCGGAGAAACCGTTAATAATGTCGTCATCACGGATATAATCGAGAAAGTAAAGAAATCGATTTCCGGTGGCTCATCAATGGCAAAAGCGATGGCGGAACATGCCCTTTTTCCGACGATGATGGTGAAAATGGTCGCCGTCGGCGAAGATTCCGGTGCTCTGGAACTTATGCTTGGAAAAATCTCCGAGTTTTATGAACGACAGTTCAACACGTCGATAGACTCGCTGACATCACTGATCGAACCGATATTGATGATCGGGATGGGCGTACTGGCATTGGTTGTCGTTCTGGCTCTGTATCTGCCGATTTTCCAAATGACAAGTGCAATTCATGGATAATTCTCGTATTGGATATAATGAAAAAGAGTTCGTTTAACAAACACACAAGGAGGAAACTAAAATGAAGAACTTTTTCAAAAATCAAGCAGGTTTCACACTGGTGGAACTGATGATCGTCATCGTCATCGTTGGTATTCTTGCCGCCGTTGCCGTACCGATCTATCAATCGAATGTCTCTAAAGCGAAAATGACTGAATGCGATGCGGCTATGGGCACGATTCGGACTGCTTTAAGAGTCTATTATGCCGGAAATAGTGTCTATCCGACAGCTGCTTCCGGAACGGCCGTCACAGAGGTATTGGGCCTGGATATTACTGCAGATGATTTAACGGGTAAGTATTTTGCCGCTAGTGATTATACACTATTATCAGCAGATTCGACCTACACAATCACATGCACGAATGCCCTTCTCACCACTCCGCGTACATTGGATCAGGCGGGTACTTTTGGTGGTGGTCTTTAAGATTTACCTCGTGAGAGAGGGGGAATCTTTCCCCCTCTCTTTTTTGGTGGACGAATCCATGTCGAACTCTGCAATACGACAAATTGAACAGGAAGACGGCATGACGCTTATTGAAGTATCGATTGCCGTTCTCCTGTCGATGGTCATCATGATTGGTGGATTGCAGTTTTTCTATGGCGGCGAACGATATCTGAATGAAGAGAAGTATCACCGTCTCGCATTATTTACAGTGACAGATCGATTGGAGAACGCAAATCGATACTTGTATTCTGAACTTTCCGATAGTTTAACCGAGGTCAACACGATTGTTATGCTTTCGGATAAGATTGGCTATCGCACGACATCCGTATCGACAGTCGACGACCCGCGTGATGGGATTGGCGGAGCGGATAGCGATGGAATTACGGAAGATTATATAAATATCGCCGTGACAGTTATGATTCCTGGAAATACTGATTATTCCGTTCGGTTATCGACACTAATAACAGAATATTGGAATGAATAAAAGGATGAAATTCAACGCCACAAATAATGACGGTTTTACATTGGTTGAACTCAGTATCGCTATCGTCATTTCATCTATTCTTGTGATTGTCATCGGTAATCTGACAATCGCTTCGAATCAGTATTTCCTAAAAGGTATGAAACAAGCGGGACTTCAACGTGATCTGGCGTTTTTGATGGAAATGCTGACGAACGAAGTTCGTGAGGCGAGCGCCGATCAATCGTTTGTTTATGAAGATTCCTCGAAAGCCGATTCTGGACCGATCTCGACGAATGGAACTTGCATTAAACTGAAAAACCCTGGACGCGAAGTTGTCTATTTTAAAGGACAGCGAGACTTCGTTCTGTGTTCGCAAAGCGGAACAAAAGTTCGGTTCGTCGTCGATAATATCGATACGTTGTTATTCACCAAGGCTTATCTGGCCGATTCGAGTTGCAGTGTTAATATCCATTTGGCAATATCCGAATATGGACATTCAATTTCAGCACATCAAACCATTTTCTTCAGGAACTGATAAATGATGATCGGAGTTTTCATT
>PEYN01000186.1 GCA_002774355.1 Candidatus Marinimicrobia bacterium CG08_land_8_20_14_0_20_45_22
CCGTTGGTAAATCTACGGAAATACGAATAGCAATGACAATCAGAAAAATATTGTTAATTTTACGCGGTTTTGATGGAGTTAAAAGTAAGGAAATATTGTGGCTGAAAGCGTAACGAAACGAAGCGAAGATTATTCAAAATGGTACACGGACGTCGTCCAGATGGCCGAATTGGCGGATTACGGTCCGGTCAAAGGCACGATGGTGATTCGTCCGTATGGCTATGCGATCTGGGAAAACATCCGCGATATATGCGACCGGATGTTTAAGGAAACCGGGCACGTGAACGCCTATTTTCCGTTGTTCATTCCGGAAAGTTATATGAAAAAAGAGGCAGAGCATGTCGAGGGATTTGCGCCCGAATGCGCCGTCGTGACAATTGGCGGCGGCAAGCAACTCGAAGAACCTCTCTACGTCCGGCCGACCTCGGAAACGATCATCTGGTCGATGTATAAAAAATGGATCAAATCCTACCGCGATCTGCCGCTGTTGATCAATCAGTGGGCGAACATCGTTCGGTGGGAAATGCGCACGCGGTTGTTTCTGCGCACGACGGAATTTCTCTGGCAGGAAGGTCATACGGCTCACGCGACCGCCGAAGAAGCGGAAGCCGAGGCGATGAAAATGTTGGAAGTCTATCGCATTCTGGCAGAAGATTATCTTGCCATGCCGGTTTATGTCGGCAGAAAATCCGATGCAGAGAAATTCGCCGGTGCCGTCCGCACTTATGCCATCGAGGCGATGATGGGC
Organism: Candidatus Marinimicrobia bacterium CG08_land_8_20_14_0_20_45_22; assembly: GCA_002774355.1. NCBI lineage: Bacteria > Pseudomonadati > Fidelibacterota > Fidelibacterota bacterium CG08_land_8_20_14_0_20_45_22. The sequence continues at coordinate 749 of PEYN01000186.1, forward strand.
GATAAAAAAGCACTTCAATCCGGGACGTCACACTTTCTCGGGCAAAATTTCGCGAAGGCGTTCGATGTGACCTTTTTGAACAAAGAGAACAAACTGGAATACGTATGGGCGTCGAGTTGGGGCGTCAGCACGCGGCTCATCGGCGGAGTCATCATGTGTCACGGAGACGACAAGGGTTTGATCCTTCCGCCGAAAATCGCGCCGTATCAGGTCGTCGTCATTCCGATCTGGAAAAGCGACGAAGAAAAATCGCTCGTCCGCGAGAAATTGGAATCGCTCGGCGCGGAACTCAAGGCGAAGGACATACGCTATTATATCGACGACAACGAGCAGGCGACGCCCGGCTGGAAATTCAATCAGTGGGAAATGAAAGGCGTACCAGTCAGAGTAGAAATTGGCCCGAAAGACGTTCAAAAAAATCAGATCGTCGTCGTCCGGCGTGATATCAAAGACAAACAATTCATTCCGATAGACAATGCCGGAGACGTGATTGTGACCCTTTTGGAAACGATTCAGAAAGATATGTTTAATCGCGCACTGGAATTCAGAAACCAAAATACATTTCCCGTCGCGAATTATGAAGAGTTCAAGAAGATCATCGACGATGGCGGATTTGTCAAAGCATTTTGGGCTGGAAGCGCCGCCGACGAAGCCAAAATCAAGGAAGACACGAAAGCGACGATCCGCTGTATTCCATTGAACCAGACCGAAAAAGGTATCTGTTTTTTTACCGGAAAACCGTCGGACACGATCGCCATCTTTGCTCGGGCGTATTAAAGTACGAAACCGCAGAGCACGCTGAGAGCGCAGAGGAAGAGAGTTCAGAAAAAAGTGGATTTTTCTCTGAATTAAATGCGTCGTCTTTTTTGTGATTTTCACTCTTTTTCTATGACTGTTCGGAAAATAGAGCATAGCACGTAAAAAATATTTCTGTACGCTCTCTGCGAACTCAGCGTCCTCCGTGGTTAATTCTTTTTATAAAACTCTCTTTCATCTTTCATCTTTTCTCGTTAATCTTTATCTATTATGAATCTCATTCGCACACCGGCATTGATACTCAGGACGATTCCCTTTCAGGAAACCAGCGTCATCGTGCGCCTGTTTACTAAGGAGCAAGGAAAAGTTGCGGTGATCGCCAAAGGCGGACGGCGGCTAAAGAGTCCGTTTCGTGGCTATCTCGAATCGTTGAATTACGTTGATGTCATTTATTACACCAAACAGACGCGGGAGATTCAACTTCTCAGCACGATCGAATCCATCGAATTCTTCTTTCGTAACCAACCGGAAATCGAGCAGATTGCCTATGCGTCGGCAATCGTCGAATGTATCGACAAATCGATACGCGATCAGCATAAAGACGAAACTATTTTTCAACTGACGGTGGACTCACTGAGATTTATTAGCGGAAATCCGGCGCTGTCGCGGGAAGCATTTTTCGCATTTCTTTTCAAATTGACCGATGCGCTTGGTTACAAAATGAATCTGGACGAATGTTCCATCTGCGGAAAACCGCTGACCCGCGCCGGGTACGATATGAAATCCGGAAGCCTGATTTGTCAGGAATGCCGAAAATATTCCAGCGATGTCATTCCACTTGACCCCGAAATGATGAATTTTTTAAAGGCGGTCGAGTCCGTCGGATTGAGCGATCAGCTACTAAGGCTGGCAAATGAAAAATTCGCTGATGAGATAATGAATGTTCTCATGTCTTATCTCTCATTTCACCTCGATTATCCGTTGAACCTGAAGAGCCTCGACATGATTAGAACCAAACGATAAAAAATTACAAACAGAGATAATATGACGCTATTTCAATATCAATTTCAATCTCGCCCCAATCTGAATTTCGTGCGACCACGGCTTTTTCGCGGCGCTATTCGAGAGATCATCATCATTAATCTCATCGTCTATTTGTCGATGGTTCTCTTCCGTGCGGACGAGTTCTTCGCGCGATTTTTCGGGCTTGTTCCCACCGACGTCTGGCAAAAAGGTTACATCTGGCAATTGTTTACCTACATGTTCGTCCATGCGAGCTTCAGCCACATTTTCTGGAATATGTTCATTCTGTGGATGTTCGGAATGGAAATCGAAAACTACTGGGGCAAGAAACGGTTTTATCAGTTTTATTTTCTGACCGGCGTCGGAAGCGGCATCATCACATTTTTATTTAGTCTCCACTCATCCATTCCGGTCGTTGGCGCAAGCGGAGCGATTTACGGCGTGTTGGCGGCATTTGCGTTGCTTTTCCCTGAGCGGAAAATCTACTTCTATTTTTTAATTCCAATTCAAGCGAAATACTTCGTTCTCATCATGGGCGTTATCACGTTTTTCTCGACGTTCGGAGCGGGAACAGGGATCAGCCACCTGACGCATCTCGGCGGACTTGTCATTGGATTTGTTTATTTGAAGCGGTTGGACATTCTCTGGCGAATCCGGAGAGGATTGCCGCGAATTCGCATCAGGAATCCGTTCAAGAAGTGGTTTCATAAAAAGCAGAAACGTACCAAAACGGAAAAGACGGAATTTCATTATGACACGGATGAAACACTGAGGGAAGAGGTTGACCGTATTCTTGATCAAATTAATAAGCGTGGATACGATAGCCTGAGCGAAGACGACAAACGAACGCTCTTTCTTGCCAGCCAATACTTCGCCAAGAAGGAGAATCGAAAAAGTTGAAAATTGTAGATTGGAGATTGGCAGAAGAATAAATCCAAGTATGATTTCAAATATCAAATTGCAAATTTCAAATATGCTTCAAGCCGACTGAACCCGGAACCCGTCTTTTATCGGTGATAATTTTTCAACACATTTAGCACATAATCGATGTCCGCCGCCGTGTGATCGGCGCAGACTTGAAAGCGGATTTCTTCGTTGCCTTTTGGGACAACCGGGTAATTCAAACCGGTGGCAAGAACGCCGTTTTCCGTTAGGTGGCTGACGAGATCGGCGGTTTTCTGCGTATCTCTGACTAAAAGCGGAACAACCGGATGGGCGCCATCGAGAGTTTCATAGCCGAGTGTTTTTAATCCGTTTCGGAATTTTGCGGTCATTTCAGTGAGATGATAGAGAATTCTGCCACCTTCCGGACTTTCGAGGATTTCGAGGGCTTTATGCGCCGCGCGCGCCTCGGAAACGGTAATCGGATTTGAATAAATGTACATCGGCGTGGTCTCACGAAGAAAATGAATAACCGATTCGGATGAAACGACATAGCCGCCATTGACGCCAAACGCTTTTCCAAGCGTGCCGATCAGAATGTCAACTTTTGCGCCGACGAATTCTTCGGTTCCGCGTCCGGTTTTTCCGAAAGCGCCGACGCCGTGTGAATCATCAACGATACTGATGACGCCTTCCGGAAAAGCGGAATCGTACTTTTTACAAATTTCCACGAGTTTGTCCAATGGCGCATTGTCGCCTCTCATGCTGAAAATCCCGTCGGTGATGACGAGCGAGCGTTTGCCTTTGCCGATATTTTCGTGAATCTTGGTTTCAAGATCGTTCATGTCGTTGTGTTTGTAGATACTTTTCTCGGCGGGGCGCGAAAGTTTGGTCGCGTTGATGATGCAGTTATGGTTCAATTCGTCGCTGATGAGGACAGTTTCGGACGTTGTCAGTGGTACGATGACGCCCATGCTGGTTACATAAGCGGAACTTAGGATCATCGCGGCAGAACGCCCATGAAAAGCGGCGAGTTTCTTTTCCAGATCAATGTGTGCTTGATAGGTTCCACTGATGAACCGCACCGCACCCGGACCGACTCCAAATTCCTTTGCGGCGTTTTCTTCGGCGGCGATCATTTCATCGCGGAGTGAAAGCCCGAGGTACGAATTCGAATTCATCTTGATAAACGGCTTGTCGCCGAAACCCTCTAAAAAGTAGCGCGGACCGTTATTGCCTTCGGCGCGCTGGACACGAATGACGACCTTTTCCGCGCCCTTTGCGCGTCCACTCTCTTTCAGATTTTTCAGGTTTTCGTTTAAAACCGATGTCAATTGATTTAATGGCATTTTATACTCCGTTTAAACAGGGTTTAATGTATATTCACATTCAATTTTTTCGAAAGTTTTTCTATCATGTCGGCGGTCATTTCGGGCAGATTGAAGGTTGGTTTCCAGCCCCATTCATCGCGGGCGGCGGAATCGTCAATAGAGTTTGGCCAGGAATCGGCGATTGCCTGTCGAATCGGGTCAATATTGTAATTCATCTCAAAATCGGGAATGTATTTTCTTATCTCGGCGGAAATAATCTCCGGCGCAATGCTCATGGCGGTGACGTTGAAGGCGTTTCGGTGTTTCAACCGTTCTGGATTTGCTTCCATCAACTGAATTGCGGCATGGATTGCATCCGGCATGTACATCATGTCGAGATAAGTGCCTTCTTTGAGAAAACAAGTATGTTTTCGACTGCGAATCGCTTCATAAAAAATCTCGACGGCGTAATCGGTCGTTCCGCCGCCGGGAAGCGTTTTATAGGAGATGAGTCCCGGATAGCGAATGCCGCGCGTATCCACGCCGAATCGTTTGAAATAGTAATCGCAGAGCAGTTCGCCGGCGACTTTCGTGACGCCGTACATCGTGTTCGGGCGCTGAATTGTATCCTGCGGCGTTCGATCGGGTGGCGTCGAGAGTCCAAATGCGCCGATACTGCTGGGCGTGAAAACTGCGCAGTGAAATTCGCGGGCGACTTCGAGAATGTTATACAGCCCGTTCATATTGACGTTCCATGCAATTTGCGGTTTTGCTTCAGCAACAGCGGAAAGAAGCGCGGCGAGATGATAGATGGTGCTGATGCCATATTTTTGTACGACTTCAGCGAGTTCTTTGGGATTGGTCACGTCGAGAGAGAGAGATTGGCAGTCGTCGATTTCATCGGTTTCTTTTTTGGGACGGATATCCGAAGCGATGACGTTCTCTTTGCCGTATCGTTCGCAGAGTGCGGAGATGAGCTCGGTGCCGATTTGCCCAAGTGCGCCAGTGATGAGGATTTTTTTCATAGAAATATCCTGTTTATTTCCAATGTTCAACTATCAAAAACCGTTCGAAATTACAAAAATCGAGCCAGTAAACCGCCAACAGCCGCGAAGTGCCGATAACTGTTTTTTTCTTTCCCGATAGACAGCGTGGTGGTTATATTTAAAGCCGGTTCTATAGTTTTGAAAATTGGAGGAAAAATGAATGATACACGCGGATTAGACGTAGAAACGCGTGAAATGATACTGGAGACAATCGGGTCACTGAAAAAAGAATTGCTGACCCGCGATAAAATTCTCGAACTCGACGATACCAGCGAATTCCCGATCGAAATTATCCGGGAATTGCTGAGCGAACGTATCGGGTTACAGATGGTTTTCATTCCGGAAGAATTCGGCGGGCTGGGCGGCGGCGCAATCGATACCTACTATGTCTCGGTGGAACTCGCGAAAATTTGTCTGGGCGTATCGACTGCGTTTCTGGCAATTCACCTCGGCGCCGAACCGATCTTACTCTTCGGTACCGACGAGCAGAAGCAGAAATGGCTCGGCAAGATTATCAGTGAGTCGGCAATCGTTGCTTATGCCGTGACTGAAGCCGACGCAGGCAGTAATCTCGATGCGATCAAAACCAAAGCCGAACCGGTCACCGATGAATCCGGGAAAATCGTTGCCTATCGGCTGAATGGCAGTAAGCAATTTATCTCCAACGGCGGCTTTGCCGATTTTATCACTATGCTGGCGAAGACACCGGAAGGCGCGACTTTCTTTATCATTGATGGAAAAACCGAAGGACTGAAACGCGGCAAACCGGAACACAAACACGGCATCCGCGCGGCGAATACATCGCCGCTGATCCTCGAGAATGTGCTGGTTCCGGCGGAAAATATCGTCGGTGGCGTTCCCGGCGTCGGTTTGAAACAAGCTAACGATGTTTTCTCATACACGCGTTTAATGGTGGCGGCTTTCGGGCTCGGCGCCGGTTTATCAGCGATGGAAAAGGCGGTGAAATTTGCTAAAGAACGCATCCAGTTCGGAACGCCGTTGATCGAAAAGCAAGGCTACACACACAAACTGCTTGTACCGAACATCGTTCGGCTGACTGCTGCGCAGGCCTACATTGAAGAAATCGCCCGGCGGATCGATGCCGGCGATATGGATATTTTAGTCGAAGGCTCAATTGCGAAGTATTTCGCCACGGAAGCGGGCAATACGGCGGCGGAAGCCGCGATTCAGGCACTCGGCGGATATGGTTACATGCATGAATATGAAGTCGAAAAGATCAAACGTGACGTGCGCATCACAACCATTTACGAAGGCACCAGCGAAATTCAGCAAAACATCATTTACCTGTTCCGCTGGCGAACAACGATCAAATCCAAAGGCGAATTCTATCGCGGCCTGGCAAATGAAGTGTGCGCGTTGTCCGCTCAAACCGGCCTCGAATCCGCCGGAATAATCGCCCAGGCCTTGGAATTGCTCAACGATCTGATTTTCTTCGCGCACAACAACAAACTCACCCGCCAGCAACATATCCAGTTTCTGCTATCGGACATAGTCACGTGGACGGAAGTCGCCGCGGCATTAGCCCGAAAAACAGCCGCGCACTTACAAGATTCCGCACCCGACGCTGCGAAACTCCAATCCACACTGCGCGTATTTGTAGCCGAAGCCGCCCGCCTCGTCTCTAATAAAGGCTTGGAAATCGTACTTGGTTCCGACATTGTCAGCGACGAAACGAAAAAGGAATGGTTACAGAAAGTGAAACGCATGGAGTTTGAAAGCGCCGAACAAAACGTCATCTCAGAAATGGACCAACTCTTACTTTGAACAAAACATTAACAATAAAAACCCTTAGTGTCTTAGTGCCTTTGTGGTTAAAAAATCAGAGGTAAATATGCGACCGGTAGCAATCATTATTCGCGACGGCTGGGGCTACAATGAAAATCCCAGAGGCAATGCCGTAATGGCGGCCAATACACCAAACATCGATTCATATAAACAAAAATATCCGTGGACTCTCCTGAAATGTTGTGGCGAAGCCGTCGGCCTGCCCGAAGGTTACCAGGGCAGTAGCGAGGTCGGCCACCTGAATATGGGCGCCGGAAGGATCGTCATCCAGGAACTGAAACGCATCGACGACGGTCTTTCGGACGGTTCGCTGTTCGAATCGCCGAAATGGAAAAACTTAGTAGCCAACTGGACGGCGAGCCGTTCCCGTTTCCATCTGTTTGGTCTTTTGCAGGATGAAGGCGTACACGCCCACCAGGAACATTTATTCAAAATCATGCGCCGGGCGCGGCAGGAATTTCCGGGTGGCGAAATGATCGTCCATCCTTTCCTTGACGGACGCGACACACCTCCGCGCAGTACGCTCGAATATATCGCCAAACTAAACCGCGTCCTGGCGGAAGTCGGCAATGCCCGCATTGGCACGATCATGGGACGCTATTACGGAATGGATCGCTCAAAAAACTGGAATCTGACCGACGTTGCTTACCATTGTATCGTCCTGGCAGAAGGCAGACAAGCCCCAACCGCCGAAGCCGCTGTGAATGAATCCTACGCCAATGACAAGACGCCGGACAATGTTGAGATGTTCGACGAGTATATTCCACCCTACGTTATCGGCGGCTATGCCGGAATGAAAGACGGCGACGTCATTTTACATACCAATTACCGACAGGATCGCGCCATTCAACTAACGAAAGCATTTGTCGATCCGGCTTATCCCGGAAAACTCAAAGTCAAGCCGAAAGTCACTTATGTCGGTTTCACCCAGTATTACGATGAATTCACGGAATACATGCTCGGCTCGATGAGCGCCGGCGGCGGTATGAACAAACTGCTTGGTGAAGTCGTCGCCAATGCCGGTTTGCGGCAACTGCGCATCGCCGAAACCCAGAAATTCCGCCACGTCACCAGTTTCTTCAATGGCAAATCCACGACGCCATTCCCACAGGAAGATCAGGTTGAGATCAAAGGTCGTTTCGATTCGGCGACTTTTGCCAGTCATCCGGAAATGGACGCATACAATGTTACCGATGAAATACTGAAACGACTGGAAAATAATCCTTACGCGCTGATCGTAGTCAATTACGCTAACGGCGACATGGTTGGGCATACGGGGATTTTCGAGGCGGCAAAGAAAGCCGTAGAGATCGTCGATGAAAACGTCGGAAAGATCGTCAAGCGTTTGCTCGAACTCGATGCCCAAATCCTGATCACCGCCGATCATGGCAACTCCGAGCAAATGATCGACTACGAAACCGGCATGGTCAAAACCAGCCATTCGCTGTTTCCGGTAGAACTGATTTACGTCGCCCGCGATTCGGCCGGAAAAACGCTCAAATCCGGCGGGAAGTTAGCCGACATTGCACCGACTGCATTGAAATTGCTCGGGCTGGCGATTCCGAAAGAGATGACGGCTGATTGTTTGATCTGACAGTATGAAAAGCAAAGCCGTTCGTCAACGATTCTTGATAACGTTGGGAGTGGTTTTTGGACTCGCGGCATTGTGCCGAGCCATTCAGCCGGGTTATTCCAAGATTGACCGTCATGCGCTTTCCGCTCCGTCGTCGGTCACCAGTTCTATCCAAAGCCTTTCTAATTATCTCGTCCAACCGGCGCGTTCCGACATCGAAAAAGCCCGTTCCATCTTTCGATGGATGACCGTGAATATCAGATATGATACTGAGGGTTACTTTTCTGGTCATTACGGAAATACTTCCGCCGAAGGAACACTGAAATCGCGCAAGAGTGTGTGTGCCGGTTATGGAAATCTGTTTGAATCGCTCGCGGAATCCGCCGGACTCGAAGTCGTTGTCATTCCGGGCTATGCAAAAGGAACTGGCTATGTGCCCGGGCAGGTAATTCCCTCCGAATCGAATCATGACTGGAATGTCGTGAAAATCGACGGTCGTTGGCAATTGATCGACGCGACGTGGGGCGCCGGACATTTGGAAGGCAGAACGTTCATTCGGGCATTTGACGATCACTATTTTCTGACGCCGCCGGAGGAATTCGTTTTCGATCATTTTCCAGAAGATTCGCAGTGGCAACTTCTCGATAAGCCGTTGTCGATGTCTGAATTCGGCGTCATACCGAAAGTCTGGAGCGATTTCTTCCGGTACGGGATTTCGTTTGTGAGCCATTCCGATGTGAAAATCGAAGCGGACGGAGAGACAACGATCGCGCTCGAATGCCCGGAGGACGTCATTTTTAATAATACAGTCTTCAGCGACGGCACGGAACTCGACAACCGATTTACATTCGTTCAGGCGATTCCGGGCGGCGTTCAAATTCATTGTCTGTTCCCGGAACACGGCTCGTACCTGCTCTACATATTCGCCAAAAGAAAGAACGAGACAGGACTTTATCGCAGTGTCGTCGCTTATGCGGTCGATAACCGCTCCAAACCGGCGGGAAAGATCGGTTTTCCATCAGCGTACGAATCATTTGCCGCAAACGGGGCCGTCCTGATCGCGCCTATGGAAAAATATTTGTGGATCGGTCGGTCGGTCATGTTCCAACTCCGCGTACCCGGTGCTGCGAAAGTCGCCGTAGTCGAGGGAGACAGCTGGACGCACCTAAAGCAGGTCGGTGACAAATTCTTCGGCGACGTGACGATCGGCACCCGGAGCGTTCGCGTTTTCGCGCTTTTCCCGGGCAATAAGACTTACAGCGGTCTTCTGGAATATGAAGGATGCGTTTCCACAGAATGACGGAATGGAATATCAGCGGTTGTTTTAAAAAAGGATTCACAGTGACAGACAACGAGTTTATCGAAACACAGATTGACAGCGAAAAAGTCTTTAGCGGGCGCCTGCTCCATGTTTACCGGGATACGATCGCTCTGCCGAATGGGAAAATCTCCGCGCGCGAATATATCAAACACCCCGGCGCCGCAGTTATCATTCCGTATCTCGGCGACAGAAAGATACTGCTGATCCGGCAATTCCGCTATCCGGTTCGGCGTGTCATGATCGAATTGCCTGCGGGTAAAATGGACGGCGGCGAGAATGCGGAAGAAACCATTCGGCGGGAATTAGCCGAAGAGACCGGCTATCGTTCCGATCATTTTATAGAGATTGGCAAGATTCACACCTGCGTTGGATACAGCGACGAACTTCTACACCTTTTTTGGGCGGATCGCCTCGTGCCTGGAGAAACGCGGCCCGATCCGGACGAGAAGATCGAATTACTGACGATGACCATCGATGCGGCGATGGCGGAAATCTATTCCGGCAATATTACCGACGCCAAAACCCTCATTGGACTCTTCTGGGCGGAGAAAATAATCAACGACAAGGCGTTTGCGAAGAAGTTGATTGGGTAAAATAGATTGGATTCGGTTGAATTGGTAGAATGGGTAGATTATGTTGGATTCGGTTGAATATGGAGTGCGTCAACCGTTTTGACGCATTTGGTAATGTGGGGAGAAGGTTGGGGTAAAGTCGCGGCTTGTGTTTTGGTCATTTGGACATTGGTGATTGGATATTGTTTGGAATTTGGGTTGTCGTTATTTTTGAGAGGGATTATTCTTAAAAGGTCTTTTCAATTGTAAAGATAAAATGCCGGATGGGTGCCACGGAGCCGACCAAGTCGACATAGTTATATTGCAATAGGTTGTTGACCTGCAGGGATAATTTCAGTCCATCACACCCAAACGGTTTGGTAAAAACGATATGGGCATCCACGATATGCGCATCGACGCGTTCCCCGGCATCTTTGATCACCAGCGCAAAACTCTCATCGATGCGATCATATTTACTGATATAGCGATAATCAAGACTGCACTGGAATGAGCCTCCTGACCAGGCAATGCTGTTATACAGAAGATGCCGAGGCCGGTAGGTAAGATAGCAACCCAAATCCACATCGCGCGGGTTGACATATGTATATCCCAACCGTCCTGCGAACCCTTGAGGCAGAGCCTGCCAATTCAGTGAGGCTTCGAATCCGTTCACTCTGGCGCGGGTAATGTTGCGAAACTGGATAAAACCGGTTTCGGTGAAAGTCCCCCCTTCAATCAGATCCCAATATTCGCTCTGAAATAAAGCGACATCCAGAACGATGAATTGCATGATTGCGGAGTTCCACCCCACTTCGGTTGAGAAACTGCGCTCCGGTTTCAATTCCGTATTCGGAATGACGCGTAAGCCCCCGGCAGTTGTTGAGGTGTAGGCTTCCGCAATCGAAGGCGCCCGGAATCCGCGTCCGACCGAGAAACGAAAGGCGCTATACTCCGAATGATTCCAGACAATCCCGAGTTTGGGATTCAGTTGGTAATCCGTTTCCAGAGAATCGATATCAAAAGTATCGAACCGTATTCCAGCCGTGATCTTGAGAGTTGGCAGAACCGGCAATTCATCCTGAATGTAGAGACCGGTACTGGTTCCAACGTGCCTGCTGAATATATCGGAATCCACCTGTTGTAATCCGCTCTCTAATCCACCGGTAAAGGTATGTTTGGCCTGCTTACGGTTGTACTGGATTTCGAAATCGAGATCTTCGGACGAGGATTCATGACCGACGCCGGTGTCGGTTTTAATATTGTCCTTAAAATGATTGTGAAACCAGATGGCTCGCGTGTTAATGAAATGATTTCTGCCGAACAGATAACGGTAATTGGCGCTCAGATAAGCGCGTTGCGACTGGATAGATTCATCCAGCTGATCATCCGGCGGTGTCAGTGCATTCTGCAGATCCTTCCAGTACAGAAAATTACCACTGGATTGATCCGAATAATTACCGTTCAGGATCAATCGCTGAACCTGTGAGAGATCCCACTGCGTTTTTCCGGAAAACTTTGTCCGGTGCACCCAGCCGTTACGCTTGTATCCCAGATCGTGGTTCTGGGAAACGCTAAGCAGGAATCCGAAATGACGAAATGCTCTCGAATAGCTGATATCACCACCGTAGAGCGTGCGATAACTATTCGTCCATTCCCACTGATCATAGTAGGGTTTATCGTACACGCCGCTATATAATTTGGCCGACAAGGAAGGCTTTCTCGGAATCGGAGCCGTGATGACATTAACAACACCACCGATCGCACTGGAGCCATATAGTGCCGACCCAGCCCCTTTGATTACCTCGATCCGCTCGATTTGCTGTATCGGAAGGGAAACGAGATTCACTTCCCGCGTATCGCCGGTCAGATACGGGACACCGTCGATGAGCAGTAACACCCGGCTCCCGACTCCGCGCGCGTATCCGCTCGATCCGCGAATGTTGATCTGGTTCGAATTCATATTGATACCAGAAACATACTTAAGCGCATCATCTATAGAAATTGTGTTCCTAATTTTCAGTTCCGATGAGGTAATCAATTCCAAACTGGAAGGAACATCCTGGCGGTTTTGTTCATACTTGCTGGCGGTTACAACGACATTCTCTGTTTGTAGTGAACCAATCCGCAGTGTTATTTCAGCAAGATCGATAAACTGACCGGCGTCTGCGATCTTGATTGGAAATTCCCGACTGTGGTAACCGATTATCGAGATACTAAGCGTGTATTCTCCGGGAGCGACGTCCTCAATTCGAAAATTTCCCGCTTCATCGCTGGCGCTACCTAAGAACGTCCCGTGCAAGAAAACATTCACTCCTTGTAAGGCCAATCCGTTTATGTCCACAATTTTGCCCGATACGGTCGCCGCTTTTAAAGCAGTAGCCAGTAAGACGAGCCAGAAGATGGTGAAAATTTTTCGCATAGTTAAAACGGTTGAATCGGTAAATTTTTAAAATCTACGTAGATATTGATATTTTTCAGAAGTGAATCCTGGATTACTTCGATGGCTGTGGGCTCTGCCGTTTCCGTTTCAATGTCATACTGTCCCACGGACCGCCAGTTCGTGTAGAGCCACGGACCATATTGTTGAGCGACGCAGATATATTCATAAGTTCCAGGGGATAATTCAAAAACATAATCGTATGAATCAACATAGTAAGGAACATGTGCGGTATCAAAAATGGCCGGATACGCGAACGCCTGACCCTGCATTAGATCGGTGATGATATTTTCAGGGGGAAATGAAATAAAGGCTACAATCCGCAAATTATACAGACTGTCCAACGCCGGCCAGTTCTGAAAAGTGATCGTACCGCTGATCCCGGTTAAATGAATCTCCGGTTCGATATCGTTGGGATTCAATCCGTGATCGCAGGTGCAAACGATAAATGCCGCTAATGTGATAACCATGACGATTCGGATTCTGTAGGAAATGAGTCTGATGCTCATGGAAAATTATACGATTAAAAATCCATAAATCAAATAACAATTTTTATTATGTAAAGCAAGTAAAAGATTTTGGACTCATCTATGGTACGGTATTATTGTACGGAACTATATAAGAGGTCGCAAGGGAAAAAATGTTCGGGGTTCCGGGTTGAGAAAAAGTAGATTAAGTTGTTGATTAAGTTGGATTAGGTAGATTCGGTTGATTAGGAACTTCCAATGACTGATGTCAAACGCTTAAACGCCTAATGCTAAACGATGCTCTACTATAAATTTCTCTGCGTCCTGAATCCCGCCGTCGGCGAAGCAATTTGATACAATAAAATATTGATGGGATTAATGCTATTTTACTTGTTGCCAAATCTGTTCGCCTACTATCATTTTAGCGCGATGTTCTTCTCTCCATTTATCGGAGATTCCCATCTTATACTTGATGGTAGCCGTGGGAGAAACTCCAAAAACATTCACGATTTGCTCACCGGTGAGAAGGATCAGCGTAATGACCTTGTATTCTGGCGGTGGAGCGAGTGCGATGAGATAACGAATTTCGTTTACTTTCAATTTAAGTTGCTTATTCCATGTTTCATTAATCACCTCATCCGAACCGGGGTGATAGCGACCGAAATCGACCGTAATATTCTTGCCGGTGTGATGCTTGATTTCCAAGGTTTGATGCCGGATATCAGGTAATAACCCACCACCGGGCGGATAATTATAACCAAGTCGCTTTGCAACTTCGAATTCGAACCAATGACCTTTTGGACGAACCTCAAGAATGCGACCGTTTATGTCTTTTGGGGCATCGATTAACATCAGATCTTCGGAAAGGATAGCTTATTCCTCAAGGGTATATAGAGTTTCCTTCGAGGATGGATGATTTGCGAGACCATTGGCGTCTTCCAAATCGGTTTGATAGATGAGTTGCTTCTTTTTATTCGTTGATGTTAAGATCTTTCGCCTTATTCGCATTTTTTTGATATTCCTTTCTTTGATGTATTCGAGGAATGAATAGAGAGTGTCAACTCGATTTCCTGAATATCATCTTCTGATAAATCAAATAACTGGTAGCAAATCTTGTCATTCTCTTTTTCATATTGGACTCGTTCTTCATCGTTGTTTGAGTTGATCAAGCGGGAAACGTTGGCAATGAGTTCGGCGCGAAGATTGGGAGAATCAAAAAAACTTTTACTGATAGGATAATGATTCAAATAGGATGCCCAGTAGCGAAAGCGCTTAGCGTAAAGCGTGTTTCCGCTTGTTATTTTATGGAAATACTCAATGACTTTTGAGTTTAGCAATCCAAGGATCGAATAATATGAATCGTCGGATTTATCTTTTAGTATAACGTGGATTCAACTAATAAGTGCAACTCGAGAAGGACTTGGAAAAGCGGGCAAGCTGCCGTACCATTTGGCCTGCCCCGATAAGTCGGGACGAGA
>PEYN01000187.1 GCA_002774355.1 Candidatus Marinimicrobia bacterium CG08_land_8_20_14_0_20_45_22
ATTGCCCACTTTAATATTGATTTCCGATTGCATAAAAACATAGTTCGCAATTTGGTTGTATTTGCTCCTATCCAAACCATTCTTTTTAAGATAGTCTTTTGGAAATAAATGGTGAATATCACCGCGAAGCGAAATTAAGTCGCTTACCAAAACGTCTTTTGATAAAAATCCTCTATCATTAGCTTTTACCTACGAAGCGAGAAAAACGTGGAAGTAAGGACTACTTGCAACGGAAGTATCCAAACTTTGTGGTAACGAAGCATTCCAAAAAGCTTCTGATAATTCGCCTTCTTCTTTTTCTTTCAAGTATTCATCAAAGGGTTTTTGAGAAATTTGCTTAATATCAAAATCAAACAAACTCTCTGGCGAACCTGAATAACGACCAGTTAAGACCAAATAAACAAACCAACGTTTAACATAGCTTTCAATTGCTACCGAATTAACACCAAGTTCTTTTAGTTTAAGGTAAACTATGTATGCGAAATTTATTGCATTTTGAGAACGAATAAGGTCGGGTGATATAAATCCTGCCGACTTTATAATCATTAAAAAACGCTTAAAATTAGTCTCGTTTATAAAATTTAGAACTCCTTTTTTTAGTGTTATAAATGATTGTTGAGAGATTTCTGATTCGTAAGTTCGTGTTTCAAAATTCCTACCTGAAAGTAAACTCACTAAGTCCGAAAGTCTTCCTCTGTTAAATTGAGAAGTAAAAGCAACTCGAATTAAATCATTATAGTCAGGGTCATAGAGGTCTTCGTTCTCGGTTTTTAGCCAATTCATTTTTGGGAAATATTCGGTATTTGCGAACTCTTTGTCGTTATCAACGATGTGTTTGTAAAATTCGGGGGCAATTGCCAAATGACAAAAATAGTCAATGGCTTTTCTCAGCTCATTTCCACCATTTTCTGTGTCGGCAGCAATTTTACTCATTGCAAAGTCAGCCTGACTCAAAACAACGCCTTTGGAATTGATACGAATAAATATTTCAGTAACAGTTTCAATGTCAAGGTCTGGAGAAAGTTCGATAAGTCCAATTTGTTTTTTTGGAATATTTACTAATCTTGTAATTGTTTTTTCAACATGTTCTTCATCGACTTCAGGATTGAGTTTCAAATATTCTCGCACAATTTTTAAAACACTACCGTTAATAACTTCGGAAATGTCGTATAACCAAGTTTTGTCTTTTAGAATTGCAGGGTTTTGGACTTCAAATCTTTCGTCAATCGGGTTAAAGGCAATCTTAATTTTTACACGCTGATAAGTTTTGTTTATTACATATTGCCCAATCACAGCTGCAGTTAAAGCAGTAATTCGTTGCTGTCCATCAATAAGAACTTTTTTACCTTCACTTAAACTCCCATCCTTTAGTCTTACGTTTGGATTTCTCCACGCAATGATATATCCAATTGGATAACCTTGGTACAAACTATCCATTAAGTCACGGACTTTTGAGCTGTCCCAAACAAAAGGTCTTTGAATTTCTGGGATGGCAATTTCACCTGAATTTAACCAAGCTAAAATTGTCTCAATCAAATGTTGATTTACTGAATATTTTTGCATTTAAATCTCATTATTTTTAAGTCTATCAATGTTGCAGGCTGTCCTTTTACAATGAACGCCAACGTATGAATACAAGCATTGCGTTTATTTCTCTTTTACCTGTCTAAAGGCGGGCAAACAAGGGAATGACTTAGTCTGGCAGGAAATTTTCTGCTCTCACCTCTGAACCGTTCTCTTGCTGTTTCGCCTTCTGCCTTCATTTGAGGCAATTTTACAATAAAAACGAGGCGAAGTCAACAGATAATTTCCCTGAAAAAAGCACGGTAAACAGCGAGCGGATTACTTTCCCCTTGTGATAGATAACCATAGAAAAGTGTTCTATTTTTTGCCGAATGATGAAACACGCTTTTTTTGGCGGAAAACTTAATCCTGCAAACGGACATAACTGGATTTCGCAAAAACGGATTTGACTCGTCCGGTCAACTCACGCCCGATGAACGGCGTATTTTGCGACCGCGAATAGATGTCTTTTCGACTAAAAACCCACCACTCATCCGGATCAATAATAGTCAAATTGGCTTCTGCGCCAATGCTAATGCCGGGAAGCGGCAAGTTCATTACATGAGCCGGTTTGATCGTCAGCAACTTAATCAAATCCATCAATGAAATATAACCCGCATGAACCAGATGGGTCATCGCCAATCCGAAAGCGCTTTCGAGACCAATCATTCCGGAGGAAGCCAGATCGAGCGACGTTTCCTTAGTGTCGTACTGGTGCGGCGCGTGATCGGTGGCAATCGCATCGATCGTTCCATCCTGAATTCCCTCAATAAGCGCCAACCGATCAGATTCCGAACGGAGCGGCGGGGAAACTTTACCGTTTGCATCAAAGGAACGCATGTATTCATCGGTCAACGAAAAGTGATGCGGCGTAACTTCTGCCGTGACGCGAACGCCATCCGCTTTTGCCTGACGAATCAGCGCCACCGAAGTTTTGGTCGAAACGTGCGGAACATGCAGACGTGAATTCGTGAATTTCGTCAGCGCTAAATCGCGGTAAATCATAATTTCTTCGGCGACCGATGGATTCCCGGGAATGCCGAGTTGCGTCGATACAATGCCTTCATTCATGTAGCCGTCCGCTTTCAGGGCTGGGTCTTCGGAATGATTAATGATTGGTTTATCCACAATTTTGGAATATTCCAGAGCAAACCGCATGATCTGCGCATTGACCAACGGATTGCCGTCGTCCGAAAATGCCACAGCGCCGGCGGACGACAGCTCGACCATTCCGGTCAATTCTTCGCCCTTGCGGTTTTTCGTGATCGCGGCAATCGGATAAACATCCACGATCTGCCCCTCGGCTTTTCGATAGATAAACCGAACACTCTCCTGCGTATCGATCGGCGGCTCGGTGTTCGGCATGCAACAAACTTTGGTAAATCCGCCAGCCAGAGCCGCCTGACAACCCGACTCGATCGTCTCCTTGTCTTCAAATCCCGGCTCGCGAAAATGAACGTGTATGTCAACAAATCCCGGCGAAATCATTTGTCCGGTCAAATTAATGATTTCTGCGTCATTCATCGGAGTCATCCCTTTTTCGATTTTGACAATAACACCATTTTCGATCAATATGTCCGAATCATATATTTTTTCTCCGACTGGATCGATAATTTTTCCGTTCGTGAGTAGCACTTTTCCGTTCATTTTATCTATTTTCATGATTGCTCCTTTTTCTATTGCGCTCGCTGATTATTTGCCACCAACCAGCAGAAATAAAACCGCCATCCGAATCGCAACGCCATTTAAAACCTGATGCAGGATAATGGAATAATCGCCGTCGGCAACGTCCGAGTCGATTTCAACGCCGCGGTTGATCGGTCCCGGATGAAGAATCGTCAGTGGCTTTTTCAAATTTTCAAGCCGCTCGCGCGTCATGCCGTACAGGTTTCGATATTCGCGTAGGGATGGAATCAATCCTTTCCCCTGCCGTTCCATCTGAATTCTCAGTAAGTTCACCGCATCGGCAAACTGAAGCGCTTCATCGAGATTATACATGACTTTCACGCCCAACGATTCGATACCATAAGGAATATAAGTCGGCGGTCCGCAAACCGCAACGTTCGCACCTAACGTTTTTAATCCGTAAATATTCGACATTGCGACCCGACTATGACGAATATCGCCGATAATGGCGACATTCAAACCTTTAATCTTGCCAAATTTTTCCTTCAGCGACACAATATCCAAGAGCGCCTGCGTCGGATGTTCGTGTGTTCCGTCTCCCGCATTGATGATAACGGCATTGACAAACTGTGACAGCAATTTGACCGATCCCGGCGCCGAATGCCGCATAACAATCGCGTCTATTTTCATAGCGTACAGATTCTGGATCGTATCTTTTAAACTCTCACCCTTCGATAGGCTACTTCCCAAAGCGGAAAAATTGACCATATCCGCCGATAGCCGTTTTTCCGCCAGTTCAAAAGAAATCCGCGTCCGGGTGGAACTCTCAAAAAACAAATTGACGATTGTTTTGCCTTGTAACGTCGGAACACGCTTCATGGGTCGCTCCAAGACTTCCCTAAAGGAAAATGCCGTGTCGAAAATCTGATTTAGGTCTTCCTTCGGAACGCCTTCAAGTCCGAACAAATGTTTGATGCTCAAATTCATTGGGTTTCCTCTACCAGTAAAATGGCGTCCTCACCGTCGCTTTCCTTCATCAGCACGCGGATTTCCTCGCCGGGTGACGTTGGAACGTTTCGACCGATATAGTCTGCCTTGATCGGCATTTCCCGATGTCCACGGTCGATCAAAACTGCCAATTGGATCGATGATGGTCTTCCAAAATCTATCAGCGCATCCATAGCGGCGCGAACTGTCCGACCCGTATAAATCACATCATCGACGAGAATAAGAATTTTTCCGTCCACTTCAAACGGGATATTCGTGATTTCGACCCGCGGAAGCCGGTTCTTCATCCGGAAATCGTCCCGATACATCACAACATCGAGAACGCCAACCGGCAGTTTGACGTTTTCGATTTCTTCGATTTTCTTTGCAATTCTCTTTGATAAATATTCTCCGCGTGTCCGGATGCCGATGATGCAAACATTCTCGACGCCGCGACATTTCTCCAGAATTTCATGCGCCAAACGCGTCACGGTCCGGTTCAACGCCTGTTCGTCTGCTATCTTGGATTTAACCTTAAATTCCATGGCTCTCTCCTCTGTAAAATAAAAATTCCACCGCTTGGGTGGATTTCTTCTTTTTCTTTTGCCCTTGCCAACTCACGGGTTGTAATTAAAAGGCTCCTTATTTTGCTGGCGGGAATTTATCCTTCCTCGCGAAAAATACCTAAGAAATAGTTTGCAAATCGAGAATTTTTTAATTTCCTTCGCATGGCGAATCAGTTCGCTGACGATTCTTTGAACGATGTCGTCTGGAACTCCATCATGCGATTTAGATTTCAGACGAAGGTCAATCGGATCATTGATGTAATCAACAACGACGAACTTACCGTCATTCGTCAGCGCGATTTCCGTCGAGAAAAGATCGAGTTGACAAATTTTGGAAATCGTTTGGGCAATCTCGCGCAAGCGCGATAAGCCGTTTTGCTTTTCATCTTCCGCTAAGACTACTGTGTAAATATGCGAATCGGTCGCCCACCAAAAAACGTACGTTTGTCCGTCAAAGTAAATCACCCGAAACCAAGCCACATGGTCACCAATCCGAATGGGAACGATTTTTTGCTGAAGCAGATAATAGTCGCCCGTGTACTGCATCCGCGCCGATTGAATTTGCGATTCGGAACCAGCTTCCGTGATCACGCCGTCGCCGCCGCCGCCATGAGCCGGTTTGATGATAAACGGATGGCCGAGCGCCGCAAAATCAATAACCGGCAATTCGGGGTCCATTGAAATCGGCGATAAGATGATCGTATGCGGCGCATAAAGTCCGGCAGAGATAAAGTCGAGATGCATTGTCGCCTTATTCCATGCCCGTTTTGCATGTTCCAGCGGGTTGATGCGACGCGCCCGACACCGCTTTGCCCAAACGTCTAATTCCACAAATCGCTCATCCGCATCCGAAGCGCGATCTAGAAAAATCCGGCAGGTGATTTCATTCCGCCGAACCTGTCTAATAACGCCGTCGATATTATCCAAATTGACCAACAACAGACTAATCGAATTTCCGACGCAGGCATCCTGAACAATCCGGATAAAATCTGAATCGAACGACCATGTCCATGCAATACAAAGATCGTACTTCACGCGGTTGTCTCTGAACCTGTCAGTTTATCGATAACTCGCCGAGCAATTTCGTCCGGTTGATCCATTGGAGAGACGGAAATCCAATCGGCTATAATTTGGTTCCTAAACCACGTGATCTGTCGTTTAGCGTAGTGCCGCGTGTTTTGTTTGATTTGTGCAATCATCTCATCATGAGAACATTCGCCGTCTAAATATTTTATCACTTCGCGGTAACCGAGCGTCATCAACGCATCCAGATTCCGCCGAAACCCGACGCTAAGCAATTTTTGAACCTCGGCAACTAATCCATCTGAAATCATCTGATCAACCCGCTCGTCGATCCGACGGTATAAATATTCGCGCGGCATGTCGAGAACAAATGATCGACAATTGAACGGCGGATCGGTTTTCTGTTCCCGATACAATTGCGAGGGCGTTTTACCCGTCGTCATAAAAATTTCCAACGCGCGGGAAATCCGTTTGCTGTCATTGAGGTGTATTTTCACCGCTGTTTCCGGATCGATTTCCATAAGCCGATTGTACGGAGACGCAACGCCTTTTTCGTTCAATTCATGATGGATTTTATCTCGGATCGACGTATCCGTACGGCTATCCTTGAAAATCCCTTTCTGAATAGCCCGGATGTAAAGTCCGGAGCCGCCGACGAAAATAGGTTGTCGGTTTCGACGTTGAATATCAGCAACAGTTTCAAGCGCCATTGTTCGGTACATTCCCGCGCTGACTGTTTCGTCCGGATCGAAAAGATCGATCAAATGATGTGGAATATCTTTTAACTGGTTGAGCGTCGGTTTGGCGGTTCCGACGTCCATGCCTCGGTAAACTTGCCGAGAATCGGCGGAGATAATCTCACCGTCAAGTAGTTTTGCCAATTGGATAGCAGTCGCTGTTTTACCAACAGCTGTCGCACCGACAATGAAAATGACGGAATTCAGAGATCCCGAATCTTCGGGATTGTCCGGTTGAGACGGATTGTTCATGAAAATTCCATCAGAAATATCTTCTAGATCCGTTCAAACCGCTTATCAAGTTCCTTCAGAGACAGATTGACGACGATTGGTCTGCCGTGTGGGCAAAAATATGGGTTTTTCGTGGCGAACAGGCGGTCGACTAAATTTCGCATCTCTTCGACCGAAAGCGGATCGCCGGCTTTAATAGCGGCCTTGCAAGCAAAGGAAGCCGCAACTTTTTCATGGATGCTGATATCTTTTGTCCCAAATTCCTGATAATGGTCGAGAATTTCCTTAATGATCGTCGCTTCGTTTCCCCAGCGCATTCCGGCTGGAACTGCTTCAATCGCAATCGTCTGTTTCCCAAATTCCTTCGCACGGAATCCCAGCTTTTCCAAAAATGGAAGAATTTCAAGAAGCGTCGAATAATCGGTAACCGACAATTCAACGACATGCGGAAACAGCAATTGCTGGGCTTTCCAATTCTCCTTTTCCATCGATTCCAGCGCTTCCTCAAACAATATCCGCTCGTGCGCCACATGCTGGTCGATGATTACCAATCCCGATTTCACCTGACTGATAATGTATTTATTGTGTACTTGATAAACCTGAACCTCGTACGGTGAAATTTCATCATCAAGTTTTACCGGTTGTTCGGTAAACCGACGCGCTCGCTCTGACCATTTTTCCTGTTCTTCCGGACGAAAATAATAGGAAGGCGGCGGACTATTTGGCGGATTCATTCCGGGATGATCGGATGAAGACTCACCCGCTTCAGGTCGGATAAAATCCGATGTCGGTTGCGCAACTGGCATACCCTTCGGTATTGGCGGCGGCGCATAAAAATCGAATGGCGAAAATTTGGACAAATCGGGAATGACCTTCGCGATTTCTTTCAGCGCATCTTTGACCGACTCTTGCAGAAATCGATACACGTCGTTCTGCTCGCGGAATTTCACTTCCATTTTCGCCGGATGAACATTCACATCGACCATTTCCGGAGGTAATTCGAGATGCAGACAATAAAACGGAAATTCGCCGCGCGAAACAAGAGCGGCATAGGCTTCCGTAATGGCATGGTTCATCAGCCGGTCTGTTACAAACCGATTATTGACGAAAAAAAATTGATCGCCGCGCCTGGCGCGCACCAAATTTAGATTTCCGATAAATCCATCAAGTTGAAAAGGCCCGCTTTTTACCGAAATCGGTATCAGATTCTCGCGATATTCCGGAGAAAACAGATGAACAATCCGATCTTTCCGGCTCTCTTCCCGAAGGTTAAAAATCTCTCTGTCATTGTGAACTAAAACAAACCGCGCGCGGTTGTGAATCATGGAAAACTTGCGAATGATTTCGACGATATTGCGGAACTCAACTTCGGCGCTTTTTAGAAATTTTCGTCTGGCGGGAATATTATAAAAAAGGTTTCTAATGGAAATTGTCGTACCGGGTTTTGGACTGTGCGGTTTAATCTCACGGAAACTTCCACCTTCGATGACAAGTTCATTTCCTTCGCTCGTTCCCGTAAGAGTCGAAATCGCGTTCACAACGGAAACGGCGGCGATGCTTGCCAACGCTTCTCCGCGAAAACCGAGCGTCCGAATCCGAATCAGATCGTCAACCGTGGCGATTTTGCTCGTTGCATAGCGTTCAAAAGCCAATAAAAGATCGTCTTTCGACATTCCCTCGCCGTTGTCCGTCACTTCACAAAGCGTTTTGCCGCCGTTTTTGACAACGACAAAAATTTCTGTCGCGCCAGCATCGAGACTGTTTTCGACCAACTCCTTGATGAGCGACGCGGGATTTTGGACGACTTCGCCCGCCGCGATTTTGTTAGTCAGTTGTTCGTTGAGAATTTTTATTTTGGACATATTCCGTTCAATCTATCGCGAGTGATTTTCTTCTATTTTACTTCAATTTTCCGATTAACCGACCGAACTAACCTTCGGACAATCCGAGCGGTTTCTCTTTCGATTTCTTCAACTTCCGATTTGATAGCGGTACGAAACGCCTCGTCGGTTACTGAACCAAGATTAATCCGTACGTTCATCGCCGCACCTTTGACGGCTGTTTCCGCACAGAGTGCGCCGACGCCAGCATCGCTAATCGAGTTGACATTTCCATGCTTTACGATGAAATCCATCAAACGAATCGTTTTCCGCGTCGTCTTCATCACTTCAAGCGGAACAAGCGTCGCCTGTTTCATCGCTTCCTCAATGGCAATACTACGAGACTTTTTTTCGTCGTCAGTTTTTTTCGGCATGCGATAACACGCCATCACTTGGTTGAATGCCGCCGTGTCGAGATCGATTAGCCGGATCAATTCATCTTTCAATCCCTGCGCTTGACCGGCAATTTCATTCATCCGATGATCAAATCGTTCATAGCCTTTTTTGCCATGAGTCAAATTGGCGACCATCGAGATCAGCCCGCCGGAAAGAGCGCCGCAAAGCGCCGAAACGCTTCCGCCACCCGGCGCAGGCGAATCCATCGACAATTCATCAATAAAATCGCGAACGGACAAATTCACCAGCGCTTTTTCAAATTCTCTAACCTGAAATTCGATGATCTTTTTTTGAGGATCAAACAGCGAAATTTCATTCATTCCCATGGACTGAACGGCTACGCGAATGAGTTCCGCTTCAGGGACGCCTTCCGATTTTCCTTGTTTCCGCAAATAATGTCTGCCTGCAATTAACATCGCCTCTTTGGGAATCAAACCGACGAGTTCCGATCCGGTGACGCGTAAACCTTTTTCTGTAGCGAGCCGACAAATTTCATCGAAAACCACATGCGGCGGCACAATGTGATAATTTGTCAGATTGATCGAAACTTGCGCCAGTTGACGCTGTTCCAAATACCAGCCGACGGCTTTCACCGATTTAAAAATTCCCGGTTCAAAGATAGTTTCGCCGCTTGCGTCTTTGATAATCTTGCCGTTAATGTCGCGTTTTGCGCGTCCTTTTTCACGAATCGTCTGGGCAATGTTATTTGCCAATTTTGAATCACGTGTGTTGAGATTCACGTTATAAGCGATCAAAA
>PEYN01000188.1 GCA_002774355.1 Candidatus Marinimicrobia bacterium CG08_land_8_20_14_0_20_45_22
GGAAATTCGTATAGGTCAGCGTCGTCTGAGCAGACAAACTTGAAAACATGATGACGAGGAAAACTGCGATGAGAAGAAACCTTGGTAGCAAATTCTTCTTCATTTTTTTTCTCCCTACATGGGTTTGTTAAAATGTCTTTAATTATTAATCGATAATTCAATTATCTATGCAATACTATTTTGAATATAACGGTTAAACAGGTGATAGTCAAATTATTTTTCTAATACAAGATGAATCGTGTAATTCAGCGTCCGCTGAGAGGGAATGACATACGAAAAAACGCTTCTTTTCCGAAGAAAAGACTCCAGCGACGAAAACGACTTCCGAATCTCGTCGATCCGGCAACTGATCCGTTTTCCTGTTATTCTGCGAAATTGGCGTGGCAGATTCGGCGTCTTCCAACCGGTAATTTCTCTAATGAATTCTAATACCTTGCCAATCGTTTCCCGCTCCGCGTTCGCATCCTGCCATTTGCATTGAAAACCGGTGATGTTCAGATGACGGGAGCGTGTTTGCCCATTCTGTGTCCTTCCCACAATCTTTTCCAATTTTGAAAGGATTCGGTTGCGTAATTGCGTCTCAAAAGCAAGCGTATCAACCTCCTGAAAGACCTTCTGGAAACCGGCAGAGTGGAAAAAACCGCCGATCCATTCCGAAACGTTTGGATTAAATCGTTGACCATTGATGAAACTGGAATCGGCGAGCCACATCAATAGTTCTGCTTCATCCGTAACCGGCTCGATACCCAACAACCACGACAGAAAGTGAATCGTTCCGAGTGGATATTTGCGCCGATAAGTCATTAGGTCTATCCCGCGGATAAAATTAGGATTCAGCGAATATTGCTGTTCTGGAAATCCTTTCCCACTTTCATCGGGCTGGAACTCTAAAATGTGATGTCCAATCGATGGAATCGCCGGATGAAAAATGTCCAGATCAACCGCCACATATTTTCCCGACAACAGATTTCCGACAAAATCCGGCATCCCGAAGGTTCGGGACCAAATTGACGTGTAGTCGTAAAACCCAACGACATCCCATCCAAACCGCGTTTTCAGAAGAGCCGCGCTCAGTAGAGAATCGAGATCGTTGCCAATTATGATGCCTTCGATCTTTTCCGGATGAACAAACGGATCGAATGCCGCGAAAACGAGCGATTTCTCATGACAGTTTGTTCGATATAAAATGGGCATTTTCGCGCCGTTAAAATACTTGAGAAAAATATCTATTCATTGTCAGGTTTCAATCGATAGGCATTTTGGTCAAGCCGTTTTTTTGCAAATTCGTAATATTCCGGATTGATCTCAAAACCGAAATACCGTCGGTTCATTGCCTTGCTGACGACGGTAACCTGACCGGAGCCGAGAAATGGATCGAAAACAATGTCGTTTTCTTCGCTGGAATAAGAAAGAATTTTCCGGATGATTTCCGAAGGCAATTTGGTTGGCGTTTTCTGATCGCCGTGCCAGTATTCGCGATGAATCGACCAGACGTCTTCCTTGTCATGGTAATGCAAACTGCCGCCCTGCGCATCCCGCGCCGTCGGATCAAATCGCGAAAATGGAAAGAATTTTCGCTTTTTCTCGTCTTTACAGACAAATAGACAATGGTAATGCGACGTCACAAACCGTCGCTTCGTGACGACGCCGAATTGATATTTCCAGATCAGATGATTCACGGTAATGAATCCAATATCGTCGATCGCCGTTAAAATGTCCTTCAGATGATTCCACCCGGAAAAGACATACATGCTTCCCGTTGGTTTGAGAACACGAAAGGCGGCTGACATCCATTGATGCGTAAATTGTCCGTAGTCGGCAGTTGAAATCTCATGGTAGCCTTCCAGAACGCGGCTTGCCGTCCGATGATAATTGCTTCGCTTTGCCTTAAATTCAATGGCAAACGGCGGATCGGTCACGATCAGATCGACGCTTGCATCCGGCATTTCTGACATACCGACGAGACAATCACCCTGAACGATTCGGTTGAACTGAAAAGAATCGTTCTTCATTTGACGGTCATGTATTAGTTCCGAATGGCACGATCAGCGTTCCGGTTCGGCTGGCGACGCCGACCGATTTTTTCTGAAGCGTGATTTCTTTTTCTTCTTGCCGCCATCGCCGTAATAGTAATAGTAATTATAGTAATAATAGTATGAATCGTAACCGCCGGTAATATTGACGCCATTCAAAACAGCGCCGATCAAGTGTGTCTTTACCTGTCTGAGAAGTTCGATTGCACGCGCTACGACGCGGGTGTCCGTCACGCCGGCTTTGACAACGAGCAAAATGGCATCAGTCATTTTAGAGATGACGCTGGCGTCAGTAACGGCAATAATCGGCGGAGAATCGAATAGAACGATTTCGAATTCGCTTTTCATTCTTTCGATAAAGTTCTTCAGCTTCTGCGAGGAGAGGATTTCCGAAGGATTCGGCGGAATATCACCGCAGGTGATGATGTACAGATTTGGGATTTCCGTCGCCCGGATGATGTCGGAATCATTCAGATCCTCGATCATCGCATGGGTTAATCCGGGGCCGCGCGAGATATCGAACACCTTGTGCAGAATCGGCTTCCGAAGATCGCTGTCGATCAACAGCGTTTTCTTTCCCAGGCTGGCAAATGTGATCGCGATATTCACGACGGTCGTCGATTTTCCGTCGCCCGGGCCGGCGCTGGAGACGACCAGCGTCCGAATCGGATTATCGGGATTCATAAATTGGATATTCGTTCGCAGAGTTCGGTAGGCTTCCGCGACGGAAGACTTGGGATCGTAATGCGTCACAAGTCGGGATTTAAGAGAATGTTCGAGGTTTTCGCCTTTGAACACCTTCAAAGATTTCTCAGTGGCGCTTTTCACGTCAATCTTCGGAATGATCGAAACCGTCGCCAGCCCGAGTTTCTGCAGGTCTTCGGCGTTCTTGATCGAATGATCCAGATAATCCCTGACGAAGGCAATTCCGACGCCGAGGCCAAGCCCGAGAAACAATCCCAAAAGCATGTTCATCTTCTTTTTGGGTTTCACGGGTTTTTCCGGCGGAACGGCCGGATCGACGATCCGAATGTTGCTGATCTTGCTCGCTTCGGTGATGCGGGACTCCTGATGTTTGGTCTTCATCAGAATGAAGTATTTTTCATTGACCTGCCGTTCGCGGTCCAGACGCGCATATTCCAGACTGCTTTCGGGAAGTTTGTTGAGTTTGGCGGCGTACTGATTGACCAGATCTTTATATTCGGAGCATTTGGCTTCCAACGCAATTTTCTCGACGCTCGTGAAAAGGACACTGCGTAAAAGATCCGCAGAAATTGTAGACTGTTCCTCCGGCGACAAGCCCAAATTCGTCAGATTCTCTGCCTCTTTATATAATTTTATTTTTAGTTCCTGGATACGTCCATCCAATTCCCGAATCGCAGCATCGCCTGTTTTATATCCTTGAACAGCCATCGCTGTGATTTTTTGCGCTTCGATCTCGGCAATTGCCTGTCTTAACTGAGAAATCAAGGGATTAGTCGTGTTGACGGCGTCCTTCAACACCATCTGCTCGCGGTCTGTCAGCATCTTTTGCTGATTATCCCACTTTTTCTTCGAAACTTCCAATTCTGCCAATGAAGTGTAGTAGGTAGCCTCGAATGTTGACAATTGGTCGATAAGAGTCTGCGCCGTTTCGTCAAGACCGAAAACGCCCTCACGTTTTTGAAAATCCTTGAGCGCCTCTTCGGATGCCGTCAAGTCTTTTTCAATATCGACCAATTGTTCCTCGAGGAAATTTTTAACCTCGACGACCTCACCCAAATTGAATTCAATATCTAGTCTGTAATATTCCCGCGCAATCATATTGGCCAGAAACGCGGCTTCGATTGGACTCGCGGATGTCACGGTCAATCTCACCGCCTCGGTCTCGCGGATCGGTTCCACCTTCATGCTGGCCTGCAGTGCCCGTACCAGCGCCCGGTCTAGCGTATCCACGAGAGAAGTAGATGTATCGAATGGAATATTCTGAAAAATAGCTTCAAGTCCGAATATCAACGGCTTAAAAACTTTCTTAAAATCTATCCCTTTTTGTTGGTAATGCCGTGTACCGAGAATGTAGAGCGTATCGGCGTAAGGCGATTGTCTGAGCGCGGCAATGACGCGACGCGATAACGCATTGCTCTTGAGGACTTCAATCTCGTTGTTCACTTTCATCATGTTAGTCGGCATGAACGGATTTGAAAACAACGTAGAAGTTTGTCCTGCTCTGCCTGCCAATGAAAGAAGCGTCGTGGATTGATATTGAGGTTGCGCTGTAAAAGTGATATAGGTCGTGATGATCATCACCAGAACGAATGAAATTCCGATGATCCATCTTCCGTGATATAAAATGCGAAGGTAATCCTGTAAAGAAACCTCTTTTCCCTGAAAATCGGATTGCGATTGATTGTTTAATCCTTCCATCTCTTCCTTTTTTATCCTTTCTCAAACTTAGAACCGTTGGCGCGAACGGAATATCTTAAAAAATAGAGCAGCCCGATCGAGGTCAACGAGATGAATCCGACTGCATGCAAAATAACGGCAATTGCCTGCGCTTTGCTCAATTCGATGCCAAGAAATACCAGAATCCCGATAGCGCCTGCATGATAGGTACCGACATATCCGGGCGCGGACGGAACCGAAATGATCGCCGATGTCACAAAAAAGATAAGTAAGGTTTCGTAAATCGAAAATCGTATGCCCAACGAGACGCCGATGAGCCAGTTAATGAAAATGCAGATGCTCCAGATAGCCGCCGATTGTAGGGCGATCGTACCAAGGTGAGGCGTTTTCTTCAACGTTGTCAGTCCCTGTCGAAACCGATTGATAATATCCAGAATTTTTATTCCATGTCGGGTCTTACCTGCCCACTGATTGACGAATCTTGTGATGATCACCTTTTTCATTTCTAAAATATAACCCAAAATGCCGACAAGACAAATAACAAATACCGCAATGATTCCGCCTCTCCGAATGATATCGGGTAAACCCGGAAACAAAAATATCGTCATCACCATGATGACAGAAAAAGTAATGACGTCGATGATTCGTTCGAGAACAACCGTCCCGAAAATCGAAACTGTAGAGAGACCGGTCGATTGGTTCAGCGCGTAACAGCGAAGCAATTCACCAAATCTCAAAGGAAATACATTATTTCCAAAATAACAGATCATTTCCGATGCGAACAAATGCTTCATGGGAATTTTTTTCAGCGGCATGATGAGGTATTTCCATCGCCATGCTCGAAGAAAAACCGTGAAAACCATCCAAACCATTGCCAGCAGGAACAGCCAAAGATTCGTTTGTCGGAGCGAGGTCAAGAAAGCGGCGCCATCGAATTTCCTGAACCCAAAATAGAGTCCCGCCGCACTTAACAAAATGCCAGCCAACAATTTCCAGTTAAGTAATTTTTTACGCAATCCCAACGTCAATTTCCATTCCTCAAATCAATGATTTGTGTCTTCTGAAACTGGTCAGTCCGTAAGAGTTCCTTTTCCTCTTTTTCGCATGATTTTTCATCAGCGAGGACAATTGTGACATCATTTTTCTGGAAATCCCGGTAAACGATGCTTTTTAACATTCCACTTTTTAGATCGATAGTCAAAATGATAGATTTAAAAAAGGCGTTTTTATCTTTTGGCGTCAGTTGCAGACGGGTCAGACTGCCGGGCTTTTGAACGGTACTTTTCCCGATGTAAAATCCCGACCAGTTTCCTTTCATCAAATCGTAGATAAGTTTCATCCCAGAACGTGGGTTGAGGTCTTCAATGACCACTTGATCCGTTTTTTTATCGAAGCTCCAAAAGGTTTTGCCGTCGAAAATGACGGTTTGTTCCGGAAAATCAACACGAAACCGGTCGTTCTTTCCCAGATAAAACGCACCGATGGTTTCGCTGGAAGATTTCTGAGTCTGCGACTTCTGCTGAACGGCCAATCGAACCTGAAAAGGAGCCGATAATAGGTAATGTTTCTTCACCTGCTCCAATATTTCATTCTCAGAAGAAAACGCAACCATGAAACCGCATAACAGTACGATAAAATATTTATGGAGTAAAGGTAACATCATTAATTATAAAAATTTCTTGATATTATAACACTTTTCGGACAGCGTCATCGTGATATTTCTCACAGAAATGGGATTACGGATTGTCCGAATCTTCCGAATTTTCTTCGTTCAACGTTTCCAGATATGACTCATCAACCAGAACATCACGGGCTTTACTGCCAGTAAATGCGCCGACGATTCCGGCTCGCTCCAGTTCATCGATCAGCCTTGCCGCGCGAGAATAGCCGATACGTAACCTTCTTTGTAATAGCGAAATCGATCCCTGCTGATGGTTGACAACCAACCGGAGCGCTTGATAAAACAGCGCATCGCGCTCGCCCGTTCCATATTCACCGTCGCCGCCGATTTTCTCTTCCTGAACGGATGGAAGTTCCATTTCTCCCGGTTGCGGCTGTCTCTGAATGAACGACAGAATTCGCTCCAATTCATGTAACGAGATAAACGCGCAATGGACGCGAAATGCCTCTGGGTTTTGTGGCGTCGTGATGAGTCCGTCGCCTCTGCCCAATAACTTTTCGGCGCCGTTTAAATCCAGAATCGTCCGCGAATCGACTTTTGACGCGACCTGAAAGGCGATACGTGCGGGAAAATTCGCCTTGATGACGCCGGTAATGACATCGACACTCGGCCTCTGCGTGGCAATGATTAAATGAATACCGACCGCACGGGACATTTGCGCCAGCCGCGTAATCGGTTCCTCGACCTCTTTGGCGGAAGTCATCATCAAATCCGCCAATTCATCGATGATGATGACGATGTACGGTAATAAATCCTTTTCAATCTCGCCATTTTTCACCTTGGCGTTGAATTCGTCGATATTTCGTACCGTTGCTTCGGCAAGAACTTCATATCGCCGTTCCATTTCCATTTCGACGGAGCGAAGCGCCGTGATCGCGTTATCCGGGCGCGTGATGACAAACTCATCCAAATCTTCGCAGGTGATCAAATGATATTTTTCAAGCGCTTTATAAATCGAGAGTTCCAGCTTCTTGGGATCGATCAATACGAACTTAACCTCTTCCGGTTTAGCGTGATAGAGAATGCTCGCGATGATAGAATTAACGCAGACGCTCTTTCCCGAACCGGTTGCTCCCGCGATCAGCAGATGCGGCATCTTTGCTAAATCAACGGTGTAAATCTCGCCGGATGTGGTTTTCCCCAGTGCTATCGTCAGGAGCGATGCGGAGTCCATGAATTGCTTCGACCCGATGATACTTTTGATGTAAACTACCGACGGATGACGGTTTGGAATTTCGACGCCAACGACCGATTTGCCCGGAATCGGCGCTACGATACGAATTCGTTTTGCCTGAAGAATTCTCGCCAGATCATCCGACAATGCGGCGATGCGGCTGACCCGAACGCCCGACGCGGGTTCGATCTCGTATCGTGTGATGATCGGCCCGGGAGAGACATGAACAACCTTTCCACTCACGCCGAAAGTTTCCAGTGCATTCTCTACCAACACGGCATTTTCTTCCATCTCTTCCTTCGTTACCTGTCCCGAATATTCGGGATCAGGGACAGGATTTAAGAGATCCAGCGTCGGTAAGTGATATTTTTTCCTGACCGGCGGTGCGACGGTTGTCTCAGCCTGAGAGATTTTCGAATCGGTGATCGGTTTATCAACTGTAAAAGCCAAATCCACATCTTCCTCGGGTTCGGTGGGAGCAAAGGGTGGTTCAGTTTCTTTTAGAATCTCCGGTTCTTGCGGTTTTTTAGGAATGACCGGCAAAATCGGCGGCGTTTTGACAACAGCCCGCGCTTTTTTCTGTCGCTTGTTCATCAGCCAGATCGAAAACTTTTCGAATGGACCATAGAAACTCCAACTAAAATAACCTCTCATCGTAATCAAAGCGACAACAGAAAGCGTAACGATCGCTCCGTAAAAACCGAGAAAATCGTACATCATTTTTGCCAGCGCTCCGCCGACCAATCCGCTGTACCGAAAGCCAATTTCCGATGAAATCGATTGCCGGATCGCCGGCAATGCCAGCGCAATGGAAACAACGAGCGATAAAATGAAAACATAAATACTGAACCGGATCAGATTGCGCTTTTCTCTTCCTGAAAACAGCCACCAACCCCACAAAACGAGCAGGATTGGACAGATGAACGAGGCAACGCCAATCGTGAATTTGATGAGATAGTGTGAAATGAAAATCCCAACGATTCCCATCCAATTTTGAATCACGACGTTTGGGGAAATCGTCGGCTCTTCCATCGGATCAAACGAGAACAAGCTCAGGAACACAAGAATCCCGAGAAGAATCAGAAGCAGTCCGGTGATTTCCTGGCGTCTTTCGCTCATAACGTATGCGAGGAGACAAACGGCGCTTTGACGACTGTTGCCTGACTCATTTTTCCCCGAATGTCAATTTCGATAATGGACCCGACTGCGCTGAATTCTGCCGAGACGTAAGCGGCGCCGATTCCTTTATTCAATGTCGGCGATTGCGTTCCGCTGGTAACGACGCCGATTTCTTTCCCGTTAGCAAAAACTTTATAGCCGTGCCGCGGAATGGCGCGCTCGATCATTTCAAACGGGACATTTCGCCGATCCGCCGGCACAGATTTAACTTTTACTAAAACATCTCGTGCGATAAAATCGCCTTTGTCGAGTTTGGTGATCCAGCCGAGTCCCGCTTCGATGGGATTTGTCGTCTGGTCAATGTCGTTTCCATACAAAGCGTACTTCATTTCGAGACGGAGCGTGTCGCGTGCGCCAAGACCAATCGGTTGGATTCCGAATTCCTTTCCGGCATCAAAAATTGCATCCCATAATCGTTCGCTGAATTCAAGTTTATGGTAAAGTTCAAAACCGCGTTCGCCGGTGTAACCTGTTCGGGAAATGATCATGGGAATGCCCGCGAGTTCACCTTCACTGAAGTGATAGAACGGTACCGACTCAAGATCAACAGTTGTCAGCTTTTGAAGCGTGGCAAACGACTTTGGCCCTTGAATCGCCAGCAAGCCGGTTTCGTCCGAAATGTTCGTCAGTGAAACCTCAGCCGGAACATGTTCTTTGATCCAGTCGAAATCCTTCTCCAGATTCGAGGCGTTCACGACGAGCATATAATGGTCAGCGAAGCGATAGACGAGCAAATCGTCCACGATGCCGCCGTCCGGATAACACATCGCAGAATATTGAACCTGACCGACAGCAAGTTTAGAAACATCGTTAATGGTTATCGTGTTGAGAAATTTTTCCGCGTCTTTTCCTTTTACGATAAATTCGCCCATGTGCGAGACGTCGAAGACGCCGACTTTTTCGCGCACGGCACGATGTTCGTCTAAAAGACTGACATACTGTATCGGCATATAATATCCGGCAAACGGCAGAATTTTTGCGCCAAGGGCGATGTGTTTTTCATAAAAGGGCGTTTTCTTGATATTCACGTTTTCGTCCATGATTTAATCCTTTTTTTACATTTTATTCAATGCGACTTTGACATATTGCTCGACAGTGCCGGTTTCTCCGATTTGCTGATGCGCCTTTTTCAAAGCGTTCAGCGCCTCGCTTCGGCGATAACCAAGCGACAGTAATGCTTTCAACGCTTCATCGCGATCCTGTCCAGTGTAAAATTCGTCCGTTTCTTCCGGAACGGTTTCATCCTTTCCGACCAATTTTCCCCGAAGTTCGATGATGATGCGTTTGGCGGTTTTTAATCCAATGCCGGGGATCAGAGTGAGCGCTTTGACGTCGCCCGAAATGATGCGCCTCTTGAACTGTTCCGGCGATGCGCCTGAAAGAATCGTGATGGCCATTTTCGGTCCGATTCCCGAAATGCCAATTAACATCAGGAAAAGATTCCTCTCATCATCTGTCGCAAATCCGTACAGCGCTTGGACATCTTCGCGAACATGAAAATAGGTCAGCAATTTCGCCATTTGATGCGGCGCAGGTAAAAACTCATACGTTGAAAGCGGTATTGTTAATTGGTAACCGACGCCGTTGACGTCTAGAATCACCATCGTTGGTTCCTTGTGTTCGAGAATTCCTTTCAGATATGCAAACATCGTCAGCTGTTGATTAATCTATTCTGATTGAGATGGCAAATGGCGGCGGCTAAGGCGTCGGACGCGTCGAGTTGTAAAGACTTTTCGTCGATTCCGAGAATGCGTGAAACCATGAAGCGAACCTGCTCTTTCGTCGCATTACCATTGCCGACAACGGAAGATTTGATTTTCTTCGGCGCGTATTCGCAAATTTCTACGCCGCTGTTTACTCCGGCTAACAGAACGACGCCGCGCGCATGCCCCATCATTAATGCCGTGTGGATATTTTGCGCGTAAATGGCTTCTTCAACGGCCATCGTATCGGGTCGCCAGTTTTGGATGACGGCGAAAAGCCCGTTATAAATTTTTTGAAGTCTTTGAGGAAATGGTTCATTCGGCGACGTGTCGATAGAGCCCTGATCCAGGCAAACGATTTTATCCGAAGTTTTTTTCAGGACGCCATATCCGGTATGATGAATGCCATGATCGACGCCGATAACCCGAATTTCACGAACCATCAGGCATTTTCCTGAAGTTTGCTCAGAACCGCGTCATCTATATCAAAGTTTCCGTAAACGTTTTGAATATCCTCGTGCTCTTCGAGTGCGTCCATGAGCGACAGAATTTTTTGAGCAGTCTTTTCGTCTAATTTGACCGTGTTTTTCGGAACCATCGTAACCGAAGCCTCCACGATGGGAATACTGCTGGCGTTCAGCGCACTTTTAACGGCTTCAAACGAATGCGGCTCAACGCTGACTTCGAAAAATTCGCCTTCAATCGTCAGGTCTTCTGCGCCGGCATCGGTCACAATGAGCAAGAGATCATCTTCGGTGCAAACTTTTTTATCGACCGTAATGATGCCCTTTTTCTCAAAATTGTACGCGACACTTCCGGCTGTGGCGAGATTTCCTCCTGCGCGCGAAAGAATATGGCGGATTTCAGAAACTGTGCGATTCTTGTTGTCGGTCATGGACTCCATCAGGATCGCAACGCCGCCGGGCCCGTATGCTTCATAATTGATTTCTTCGTAAACGGTGCCTTCGAGCTCGCCGGTTCCTTTCTTGATGGCGCGTTCGACGTTGATAAGCGGCATATTCGCCGCTTTAGCGGCTTGAATAGCTGTTCTCAAACGAGGGTTGGCATCCTCATCGCCGCCTCCCATTTTCGCGGCGACTTGAATTTCCTTGATGATCTTCGTGAACGTTCTGCCACGTTTGGCATCAAGAGCGCCCTTCTTTCTTTTTATTGTGCTCCATTTCGAATGGCCTGACATTTGTACCTTCCTTTAATTTAATTTTTTTACTAATAAGAAATTATTCGTTCCTTTGATTTAATTTTTGTCTGTATGATCCACGCTTCCCGAAACCCAAGGTTCTCCACGCGTCTCAGCATGCGCTCTGCTTCTTCGCGCGTCTGGCAGTTACCGATCCGAATCTTATAATAGGGAGAATAAAATGCTTTCTCGACATCTTCCGGCGGAAAGTTGGTTATCAATTTCCGGAAAACAGAATCTGCCCGATCGAAATCGTTAGTGATGAACGCCTGTACTTTCCAGCCTGTTTTTTCAATCGTTGTCATAGAATCACCCATTACACGATTTGACGTGACCGGCGCGGCAATGTCCGAGATAATTTCCTGGACGACAGTCCCATCAAGTAACGGCAAGGAAGGTTCGTTCAACGTCGATGGATTAAACGTCTCGTCCTGCGGAGGAAACGTCTGGGAAAACGTTATGCTGAAGATGAAGAGTAGAAGAATCCAGGTCAAGTGTTTTTTCATCGACATTTTTGAACAAACCGAATAAAATATAAGAAATATTGAGAATAATAGGAAAAGATAACATCAAAATTAGATAGCATCAGATGATGCCAAGATCATCGGCTGGAATCCATCCCTGCTTGCCGTCAATCAACTCGATTTTCAGCCAATCACCATCTTTGTCGAGAATCGCAACTTTTGTACCTTCATGAACGACAAACAATTCCGTGCTTCCTTCCTGCGGCGCGGCCAAACTCTGAACACTGTAATGAATGATGATGCCCACATTTTTTCCGGTCTCAATCCGATGTCGTGGAATCATTCCAGCCATGGAAATTATCACGATCACAACAGAAATTCCCGTCAAATATTTCAAAAAAGTCCGCAACCGCTTAACTTCAGCGATTATCAGGATAGCAATGTCTATCGACGCAATTCCTATAAAAATTCCGACGAGCAACCCCCAACCTCTGGAAGAAAGCAGATTCGTTGCCTGCCGAATCCAGCGAAACAGGAAAAATTCAGGCGGCGGATCAATCCTGTCTTTAACGGTCAGGTTTGCCAATTTGAGATTGAAACGAACATTCTCATCATTCGGCAACCATTTCAGTGCGCGTTCGTAATTTAAAATCGCCAGCCCGATGGCACCGGTTCGATAGTAGGCATTTCCCAAATTGTAATAGAGAGAACCACTCTCGAGTCCCAACGCCAAGACCGATTGATATTGGTCGATCGCTTCCGAATAATTCTCATTTTGATACGCGGCATTCCCTTTTTCAAACAAATAATCGGCACTTTGATCATTTCCTGCGAATGCCACGGAAGTCAAACCCATCAGAATCACGAGGAATATTTTATGTATGTTCATGTCAGATCGCCTTGTTCAAAAGCGTTATCAGTTCTTTTTCCTCTTGGACCAACGCCGAATATTTCTCGGCATCTGCGGCAGTCGGCAAGAATCGCAATTGTTCCAGTTCGGATAAAATCCTGGCGATACGAGAAATCGTCTCATCGGCAATCGCTTTTTCACTCAATTGAGATTCTATTTCGGCAACACTGATTCCCGCCGATGATAAGTTCAAACGATCGGAAATAAAACCGACGAGAATTTGATTTAGAATCGAAGCCAGACCCGACAAATCGCCCATTTTTAGTTTTTCATCTAAGAGCACAAACGCTTTCTGGGATTTTGGCCAAGCGCGACGTTTGCGAGCGAAAGAAATGTTGGTTTCTAATTTCTCAATCCACCACCGGAAACTGATGGCGCCAATCAAAATCACGACGGACGAAACTGTCAACAGCCAGAACCAGAACTCCGAAAAAACCGAACTGCTGATCTGATTCCAACCGGAATTGTCACGCCGGATAAACCGAATATCCTGTCCCAGAAGCGAAACCTCTTCTTTGTTCAGACTAGACCGATCCGAAGCGAACGTCTTTCCTTTAGGATTGACACGAATATCAAATCCTCTCGCCGTCGCACTGACATAGCCGCCACGATTCGGGTCGAAATAGGAAAATGTAACCGGCGGAATTCGGATGCGCCCAGAACTTCGCGGAATTAGCACATATTCGTACGTCACAGTTCCCGAAATTGCGTCTCCTTGGTTGTTGACGCTCTTTCCGATCTTCGGTTCGAACACTTCCAGCGTATTGGGAAGTTGCAATTCAGGCATTTTCAACGAACTGATATTGCCCGTTCCAGAAATCTGATATTTCAGCGTCAACGCTTGATTCTCTGTTGTTACTGCGGTATCGATCGATGCCGAAATCGTGAATCTTCCAACGGCGCCTGAATAATTGGACGGTTTGCCTAACTCCGGTAAATCCTGAACGGTCACGCGCAGTGGACTGGATGAAACGCTGACGACTTTTGTTTGGCCGAACGAATTGTCGAAAAACGAATCGTCGAGGAAATCGTCAAAAATCGAGCGCCTTCTCTGCGACGGAACGATCACTTCCGCGTCGATGACAAACGGATCAACTACCAGATTACCGGATGTCGTCGGAAAAAGAGCCAGTCGTTTGATGATTGCCTTTTTATAGGTCACCCCGTCTAAATTCTCCGTCGTGATATCGGGTTCGGATTTGATGAGAAATTCCTCAATCCAGAAACCTTTCGCATCCGGCAATTTCTTCGGCGCATAAGTTCGCACATTTTTAAAATAGAGCGCAAAGGCAACATTCAACTCTTCGCCTTTATAAACCGTCGTTTTCGAGGGAATGGCTTTCAATAAAACGCCTTCGCCCTGAGACGCTTTGGGTTGTGGAGCGGGGGGAACCTGCTTTGTTTGCGGTTGCGAAGCTGATTGTCCCGAAACATCAACAATCACCGGTTCGGTTTTATAAACACTCCTTCGATATGTGATCGAAACAGACGGGATTACCAACTTCCCAGATTTGGTGGGCGCTATTCGCCAACTGATCGATTTAGAAGCATTCATACGACCGTTGATGATCTGGATACTGCTGGATTGCGACGGTCCCGCAACGATGACAAAGTCCGGACTTTGCGGCGGCGGAACATCCGGAAAATCGCTCGTCCCTTCGATTTGAATCGTGAACGTGATCAGATCGTCTGCGGTGATCTGATTCCGATCAACCGATGCTGAAACGCGGAGTTCCTCGGCATGCGTCGCGCCCGTCAGTACAAGCAGAAAAATCAGAATAATCAGTAAACCGAGTGGTTTTTTCACGTTCACCAATCTTTTTCCTTCTTAATACCTGAATACTGTGTCTTCATTCGTTCCTGCATCAGGTTTTTCTCATTTTCTTTGAGAGCGTCTAAAATTTGGGCGGCTTCTTTTTGGCTCTTCTCTTTTTCCTTCCGATTTTTCATCTGAGTCTGTTGCTGTTGGACATTTTGTTTCTGTTGCTCTTTTTGCTGTTGTTCCTGCTTGTTTTGCCCATTTTGTTGTTGATCCTTCTGATCTTTCTTCTGCTGATTCTGGCCATTCTGCTGTTTGTCCTGAGAGTTTTGCTGTTTCAGCATGGCTTTTGCCAATTCATAATTGTATTTGGCATCCATGTCCTTTGGATTCAGTTCAAGGGCTTTTTTATAAAATTGCAGACTTTCATCGATTCGGTTAGATTGATAGAGCGCGTTGCCCATGTTGTACAAAACGGCAGATTTCTGTTTTGGATTTTTCACCGGAATGGCGCTCTCAAACTCCCGAACCGCTTCTTCAACCCGATTGGATTTGTACAGTGCGGCACCTTTCCCGTAATGCGCCTCTTCCCAATCCGGATGATTTTTGATAATGCGATTGTATCTTCGGATAGCGTCTTCGTATTTGCCTTTTTGATAGAGTTTCAGTGCGCCGTCTGCCGAAAATACGTTTCTGCCCATTATCGTCAAGCAACAAATCAAGATGAGAATTTTGTTTATTTTAAGAAACTTCATCATTCTTCTTCCGCTTTGCGTCGTATTTTCTCTGGCAGAACTACTTCAGTGATGAGAAGCAACAATCCGATCGCCAAGAATATTTGATACCGCTCTTGATAATCGCTGTATTCGTGAGAACGTAAATCTTTTTTGTCCATCTGTAGGATTTCCTTGTAAATCTTCCCAAAAGCATCCGTAGTTTGGTTCAACGAGTAGAATCTTCCGCCGGTCGCGTTTGCGATCTGACGCAGAACAGTTTCCTCCATCGCAGTCGTCACGATTCTTCCGGATCGGTCTTTTTTAAATTCCATCCCCACACCGTCGGCGCTTGGAACCGGAATCGGAGTGCCTGTCGAACTTCCCACGCCGATCGTGTAAATCACGATGCCTTCATTTTCTGCCTGTTCGATGACATTTTCAATATCGCCTTCATGGTCTTCACCATCGGAAATCAGGATCACAGCTTTGTGCTTTTTATCTTTTGAATCGAGCGCCTTTGCCGCCGTTAAGATCGCGTCCGCTATAGCCGTGCCTTGTGTTCCAATAACGCCGGTGTCAAGAGCATCGAGAAACAACTTGGCGGCGCTGTAATCTAGCGTCAACGGACATTGCAGGTAAGCCGTACCGGCAAACGTCACAACGCCAACCCTGTCGCCTTGAAGTCCTTCGATGAATTTTCCCGCTTCATATTTCGCTCTCTCCAGACGGCTCGGTTTGATATCTTCGGCTCTCATGCTGACGGAAGTGTCGAGTGTGATAATGACATCAATGCCGCGCCGCTTGACCTCGGCAAGTTTCTTTCCAACTTTCGGACCGATCGCGGCGATCACTAAAAAAAGAAGCCCCCAAATCAGCAAATTCTCTTTGATCAGCCGCATCGCTGGACTGAAATCATCCAGCAGTTTATCGGACAAATCTTCGCCGGCAAGCAAACGAAGATCGTTTTTCCGACGTATCCGATAAACAATGATCAGCGCGACAATTCCCGCAAAAAGTAAAAACAGCCAGAACAGTCCCGGATGTGCGAATTTGACCATTACGGCATTTTCCTCCAAAGTGTCTGTCCCAATCCAGCGCTGATGAAAAGCAGAAGCACGCCCGGTAAAAGAAACCAAATGTACAAATCATTATAATTTGTGAATTCCTTCACCTTCACTTCAGTTTTTTCCATCTTGCTGATCTCGTTGTAAATTGTCGATAAGCTTTTTCCATCAGTCGCGCGAAAATATTTTCCGCCAGTTGTTTCGGCGATGACATTCAAAATACCTTCGTCGATTTCCACATTCATCATCCGGTATTCAATATGACCATCCGGAAATTGTACCGGATAAGGTGCCTGACCGCGCTTTCCGGCTCCGATCGTATAAATTTTAATGTCAAATGCTTTCGCCATGTTCGCCGCGGTGCTTGGATCGAGTTCGCCGGCGTTGTTTCGACCGTCTGAGAGCAAAATCATGACGTGGCTTTTCGCCTGGCTGTCGCGCAGACGATTGACCGCGTTAGCTATAGCCATTCCGATTGCGGTTCCGTCATATTTTTGTTCGACGATCGTTACCTGCTTCAACAATCCTTTTAGAACATCGTAGTCGATCGTCAATGGGCATTGCAAAAAACTCTCGGCGGCAAATACGACCAATCCGATGCGGTCGTCCTTCCGCCCTTCGATAAAATTCATCGCAACGGATTTGGCGGCTTCCATGCGGTTCGGTTTGAAATCGATCGCACCCATCGATCCAGAAATATCGAGAACAAGAATGATGTCGATTCCTTCCGTCGAAAATTCGCGCGTGTTCGATCCACTCTGCGGTCGCGCAAACGCCAGAATGAGCAATGCAACCGCTGTCACTTTCATCATAAAAAGCGTCTGAATTTTCCATTTTTGCTTGTCGCCGGATATTTCCCGGATTGGTTGAATCGACGGAAAACGAAAAGTCGCTTCCTTCTGATGGCCTTTTCGCAAATGCCACCAGATGATCGCCGGGATCGCTATTAACAAAAACAGAAAATACCAATCTGCAAAGTAAAACATAACCTCGAATCTCAGTTAAATCAGCGAAAAATTCCGTTCAATATAATGACCAACCTGTA
Organism: Candidatus Marinimicrobia bacterium CG08_land_8_20_14_0_20_45_22; assembly: GCA_002774355.1. Classification (NCBI taxonomy): domain Bacteria; kingdom Pseudomonadati; phylum Fidelibacterota; species Fidelibacterota bacterium CG08_land_8_20_14_0_20_45_22. The sequence goes on from PEYN01000188.1 coordinate 17,309, forward strand.
AAATTGTTTCCTCATCAAAGTAGTTACCAATGATTTGTCCGCCAATCGGTAGATTATCCGAAGCATTTCCGAGTGGAATGCTCATGGCAGGAACGCCAGCCAGACTCGCCGGAACCGTATAAACATCGCTGAGATACATCGCCAAAGGATCATCGATCTTGCCGCCAATGGGAAAAGCGGTCGTTGGCGTCGTTGGTGTAAACAAGATATCTGTTTGTTGAAAGACTTTCACAAAATCTTCTTTGATCAGTCGTCTGACGCGCTGAGCCTTATCGTAATAAGCGTCGTAATAACCGGCAGAAAGCACGTACGTTCCCAGCATGATACGCCGCGTGACTTCGTCGCCGAAACCTTCTGCGCGCGTTTCCTTATAAACGGATTCAAGATCACCGCCGCGCTTGCTGAGTCCGTACCGCATTCCATCGTACCGGGCTAGATTGGAAGAGGCTTCCGCTGTGGCGATAATGTAATAGGTTGCAATGGAATATGGCGTATGTGGCAGAGAAACCGGAATGATCTCGGCACCGGATTTTCTGAAAAATTCGATACATCTTTCGATTCTCAGGCGTATTTCATCGTTCAATCCTTCTGCAAAATATTCCTTCGGTATTCCGACTCGCAGACCGTATATATCTTTTCCTAAACCTGCCGAATAATCAGAAACCGGTATATCCGAAGAGGTCGAATCGTTCGGATCGACGCCGGCAATGACGGACAAGAGCTTTGCGGCGTTCTCAATGCTCTTGGAAAAAACGCCGATCTGGTCTAATGATGACGCGAATGCCACCAAACCGTAACGCGAGACGCGTCCATAGGTTGGTTTGAGGCCGACGACTCCACAAAAAGCCGCCGGTTGGCGAATGGAACCCCCCGTATCGGAGCCGAGCGCCACGTCGGCTAAACCGCCAGCGACAGCCGCCGCTGAACCGCCGCTCGATCCGCCCGGGACGCGGGTTTCATCGATCGGATTACGAACCGTCCCAAATGCGGAATATTCTGTTGATGAGCCCATCGCGAACTCATCCATATTAGTTTTTCCAATGATCAGCCCATCCTGCGCGACGATTTTCTTAATAACCGTCGCATCATAAGGCGAAATATAATTCTTCAAGATTGCCGAACCGCAGGTCGTCGGAACGCCGCGGATTGAAATATTATCCTTGACAGCCACGATCAATCCGCTGAGACTACCAGAAGTTTTCGATCGCATGTTGCCCTCGATCTGTCGGGCACGTTCACCAACATCTCGAAGCTTCGGGATCGAAAGGAAAGCATGATACGGATTATCTTGATTGACGCGTGCGACAATCGCTTCGGCGCGTTGGGTCAACGAGTCTATTTTCACCGATATTATCCTTGAATATCCGGTTGATCCGATTTTTCTGATGTCGTTTCTTTCGACGTTTCCTTCGCCGAATCGAATTTCTTGGCTTCGACCGGTTTCTGCGCGGCGGTCGAGGCGCTTTCAATTTCATCCTGAATATCGCTGGTGGCTTTCTTGAATTCTCTAAGCGATTTGCCCAGGCTCTTAGCAAACTCCGGTAATCGCTTCGCGCCGAACAGAATTAAAAACGCCAAGAATATCAATAAAATTTCACTGAAACCAAAATTACCCATGTTACCTCCTAATGGCTATCTCCAAAATCTGATAAGATAGTAGACGACAACCAATCCTACCAATCCGATTAAATTAAATTTTAATGTGAATCCCAGTGTGATCGAAAACATGACAAGGTCCAGGACGCCCGGCCCGAGTGAGATATCGATCGACCGAAGAAAAACCTCTTTCACCACGCCTTCCGGCAGTGCCGATTTGATCAATTCACCGCACAGCGAGCCAAGCATGGCTCCAAGCAATAACACTCCCAGCACGAAAACCAACGCCATTTTTTTCCGGGATTTCTCCATCTTAGTTCTTTCCTAAAAAAGATTTAAATATTTGTAACCCATCATCGGAACCGAGAACTTTTTCAGCCGCTCTTTCTGGATGCGGCATCATGCCCAACACATTTTTATTCCGATTGACAATTCCGGCGATGTTCATTAACGAACCGTTTGGGTTCGATTCTTCCGTAACTTCTCCTACCGAATTGCAATATTGGAAGACGATCCGATCTTCATCCTGCAATTCTTTCAATGTCGATTCGTTGGCAAAATAATTACCGCTGTAATGAGCAATCGGCATTTTTAAAACCTGTCCGGAGCGATATAATCTGCTAAACCGGTTGCTCGTCGTGTTGACTTTCAAATAAACATCCTGACAGCGAAATCGCATGTGATTATTGGGAATTAGCGCACCCGGCAGAAGTCCCGCTTCCACCAAAATCTGGAAACCGTTGCAGATGCCGATCAGAAATCCACCGCGTTCGGCGAATTGGACAATCTCTTGCATGACGGGAGAAAATCGCGCCACAGCTCCGGCGCGCAGATAATCACCATACGAAAACCCGCCCGGCAATATAATTACGTCAAACATGCGAAGCGACCGATCTTTGTGCCAGATATAATCAACGTTCACGTCTAAAACTTTTTTCAGAACATGATAAGCATCATGATCGCAGTTCGATCCGGGAAATACGACAACCCCGAATTTCATTCGGAAACCTCCGCCATTTCAAACGTATACTTCTGGATGACCGGGTTCGATAGCAGTTTATCGCAGACTTCCCGGGCGATGACTTCTGCCTGATCGCGAGTCATTTTTTCTTTAAAAGTCAACTGAAAATATTTGCCTGTCTCGATGTGATTAAAATCGGTATAACCGAGCGAAACCAACGCCTGATGAATGGTTCTTGCTTCCGGATCGAGAATGCCCGGCTTATATGTGACGACAACTTTAGCCTTCCACATAATCTATCTCGCCCTTCTTCGGAGTGAAAAACGCACTCGCGGTTCTTCATATCCGACAAGCCACATCAAAAGATGCGTCACAATGAACATAAACATGATCGGGAAAATCACATAACCCTGAAAAATCAGCACCGATAAAGCCAACAACAGGATCGACGCTGTTCGGATAGATATAAACGCCCCTTGTGTAAAAGACATCGTCATTTTTGCGCTGAAACGGATGTTGCTGACCATCAGAAATGAGAGTACAACTACCATCGGCAAAGCGATTTTGGAATCGCCGTAATTGCCAAACAGCACATAATTGAACCATACAAACGAACCGATCGTCAGCGCACTCACTGGTACAGGCAATCCTGAAAAATAGGGGTTTTTGACGTACGTCGCATGAATGTTGAACCGAGCCAACCGCAATCCACCAAAAAGAAGTGGAAAGAAACTGATGATCGCGCCAATGATTCCGAGATCGGCGACATACAGGTCGTGTACCAAAATTGCCGGAGCTGCGCAGAAAGAAATGATGTCGGCCAGCGAATCGAATTCGATGCCGAAATCCGATTGTTGTTGCAATAAGCGGGCAACTTTTCCATCGAGTCCGTCAAAAATGGACGCTAGGGTGATCAACATCACCGCCGTGATATAATGCCCCTGAAAAATCTGAAGAATAGCTAAAAATCCCGAGAACATATTGAATATAGTAAATATACTCGGAATGGATTTCCTGAATCTCATAAAATTTCTCCAATGATTGTTTCGCCGCCAGCGACTTTCTCACCGAGCCCGACGCAGACGTGGACGGTAGGCGGAACGAATATTTCCACACGTGATCCGAATTGAATCATACCGAAACGTTCACCGCGTTTTAGATCATCGCCGGCGGTAACATAAGAAACAATGCGCCGGGCAACGATTCCTGCAATCTGGACGACCTTGATTCGTAATTGATCATTCTCAATCGAAATGACATTCCGTTCGTTTTCAAGCGATGTTTCCGGCTTAAAAGCAGACATAAATTTTCCATGTATATATTCGACGTTTTTCACGATGCCGCTGATTGGAACGCGATTAACATGAACATTTAATATCGACATAAAAATAGCGACTCGCGTGCATTTACCTACGAATGGGTCCTCAACTTCTTCAATCGAAACGACCTTTCCATCCGCCGGGCAGACAATCGCTTTCGGATTGTCCGGAATCAGCCGATTCGGGTCTCGGAAAAACCAAAGCGAAAATAGAAAAAACCCAAACGCAAACCAGAATAGAATCCAGAGCACGTCCCAGTTCAACTGCGAAGAAATCAGTATCAATAAAAAACTAATTAAAAATGTTGGAATGAGTATTTTTGCGCCTTCTTTTCTGATCATTTTTTCCCTCCGATAATCCGTTGCCACATCTCTTGATAAGTCGATTCAATATCACCCAGATCCAAGCGAAACCGATCTTTATCGAGTTTTCGGTTCGTTCCTTTTTCCCAAAACCGGCAGGTGTCCGGCGAAATTTCATCTGCAAGCAAAACCCGATCATGGTAACGTCCAAATTCCAGTTTAAAATCAACCAAATTTACGCCAATCGAGTTAAAAAACACCTTTAAAATTTCGTTGATTTTCAGTGCGTTTTGCTTCATGGTGGACAGTTCTTCATCCTTCGCAATTCCGAGTGCAAAAATGTGATCATCGTTCATCAATGGATCGTTGAGCGCATCGTCTTTGAAGTAGCATTCGACGATTGGTGATTTGAAAACGATCCCTTCCTTCACACCGTACCGTTTGCAGAGACTGCCGGTTGAAATGTTTCGAACAACGAGTTCCACAGGTACGATCTGGACTTTTCTTACCAGCATTTCGTTATCGGAAATCTGCCGGATAAAATGCGTTTCGATACCATCCTTTTCAAGCAAGTCGAATAACATCGAACTGATGGCTGTGTTGGCGACGCCTTTCCCGACAATCTGTCCTTTTTTGATTCCGTTGAATGCGGTCGCGTCATCTTTGAAATGCTGAATGACAAGAGTCGGATTGTCCGTCTCATAAATGATTTTTGCTTTGCCTTCGTAAAGCGCTTTACCTTTTTGCATGTAATTCCTCTCGTTCAAGTCGTTGAAAAATTCCTTCGATTCGAGACAGCACTTTTTTCAGATCAAATAATTCGTCTATATCCACGTCGGTCAGGTGCTTGCTCACCGCTGGGTCTTCTTCCAGTTTTTGTTTAAAATCGCCACCGTTTTGCCAGACTTCCATGGCGGCATTTTGAACCGCGGCATAGGCATCTTCACGGCTCATTCCTTTATTTACAAGCGCGAGCAGAACTTCCTGAGAGAAGATCAGTCCGCCTGTTTTATCGAGATTATGTTTCATGTTTTCCGGATAGACAACCAAGTTGTCAAGGACGCGGGCAGTTTCAGTCAGAATGAAATCGGCGCAAATGCAAGCATCAGGAAGAATAATCCGCTCGGCGGATGAATGCGAAATATCGCGCTCGTGCCAGAGCGGAACGTTTTCCATCGCCGTCACCATATAGCCACGCAAGAGTCGCGCCATACCACAAATTCGCTCGGACAGAATTGGATTCCGTTTGTGTGGCATCGCTGATGAGCCTTTCTGCCCTTTTGAAAAATATTCCTCCGCTTCCAAAACTTCCGTTCTCTGCAAATGCCGAATTTCCGTGGCGATTTTTTCCAGACTCGCTCCGATCAACGCCAGCGTTGCTACGAAAAAGGCGTGGCGATCTCGCTGGATGATCTGGTTGCTTACCGGCGCCGGCTGAAGTCCAAGATTTTTACAAACTTTTTGTTCGACTTCCGGCTCGAGATGTTGATACGTTCCGACAGCTCCGGAAATTTTACCAACTTTTACATCCATCAAGGCCAGTTCGAATCGCCGCAGATGCCTCAACATTTCCTGCTTCCAGATCAAAAACTTGAGTCCGAATGTGATCGGTTCGGCGTGAATGCCATGCGTCCTACCGATCATCGGCGTCAATTTGTAACGGATTGCTTGACGATCGAGAATGTTGATCAAGTTTTTCAGATCAGCGAGAATCAATTCACCGGAGTCGCCTAATTGAATTGCTAACGCCGTATCGAGCAAATCAGACGATGTCATTCCCTGATGAATGAATCTCGCCGAGTCGCCGATATTTTCCGAAATGTTGGTCAAAAATGCGATGACATCATGTCGGACTGTCGCTTCGATCTCTTCGATGCGTGCAATGTCGAACTCTGCCCGAGATTCAATCTCTACGAAAGCCGATTCCGGAATAACGCCGCGATCTTTTTGAACGCGACAAACTTCGAGTTCAACCTTCCACCAAGTTTCGAACTTATGTTGTTCCGACCAGATTTTACCCATTTCAGCGCGCGTATATCGTCCGATCATCGTTTACTCCAGTTCCAAATCCACTTCCTGTTCTTCTTTCCCGCGTAAAAATTTGATTCGAATCTTATCACCGACTTTGAGGTAATTTTCTTGAATTTCCGCAAGGATGTCCGTGTCCTGCATAATTTTTCGCTTATTGACGTGCGTGATGACGTCACCGACTTTGATTCCAGCGCGAAATGCCGAACTGCCGCGTGCCACCTGAGTAACGATAACCCCCGAATTAAATGGCAGTTTGAGATAATTGGCAAGAAATTTGTCAATATTTTGGACGGAAAGTCCTGTTTTGAAACTACGATTGATGTTCCCGCTTTTTTTCATCTCAGCGACGATCGTTTTGATACGATTTACCGGAATGGCAAATCCGATTCCGATCGATCCTTCACTGTAATTGCTTCCAGTGAAAATAAATGTATTAATGCCGATAACCTCGCCGGCGGCGTTTACCAAAGGTCCCCCGCTGTTGCCGGTATTGATCGAAGCGTCCGTCTGAATCATATCCTGATAAACTTTCCCGCTTTGCTGTCGACCAAAATCCAGTTTGGTTCCGGAAACGATGCCGACGGTTGCCGTCGGTTTATAATTCACGTTGAAAAGTCCAAATGGATTCCCGAGCGCAATCACCCATTCGCCAATGATGACGTCATCCGAGGAGCCCATCTTGGCAAAGGCAAACTGAGTGCCTTCGATTTGAAGCAGAGCTAGATCGGAAACCTGATCGACGCCGATCATTTTCGCTTTGTACTCTTTCCCGCCCATGAGCGTTACAATAACTTCCTCGGCATTTTCGACAACATGCGCATTAGTCACGACAAATCCATCCGCACTAATCACAAAGCCGGATCCGACACTTTTTACCCGCTCGCGATGAATTTGTTCAGGAAACATCAGGTTCCAAAACGGATCGTAAAAAAACGGACTGGAGGCATATTCCTGAACTGCCGTCACGTTTATTCCGGCAACGGCTGGGCTGACTTTTTCGATCGCCCGCGTGATGGCATTCTGTCGCGACGCGGTAATA
>PEYN01000189.1 GCA_002774355.1 Candidatus Marinimicrobia bacterium CG08_land_8_20_14_0_20_45_22
ATCTCAGGGAATCGACTGGAAAACGGTAATTCTTGAGATGGCAAACCGTCTGACCGAAGAAATCAAAAAAGCCGATGTTTACTATCAGATTTTACACGGCGAAGAGCCGATCAGCCGCATTCTCCTGACCGGCGGAGGTGCATTGTTAAAGAATCTGGATTTTTTACTGGCGATGACGCTGAAAGTGCCGGTCGAACTCTGGAATCCGCTTAATTCCGACCGAATAGAAATCATTCCTAAAAATATCGATGGAAATGACGGACTCTATTTTACGACAGCGCTCGGTCTTGTGGTGGGAGACTGAAAAAATGCAGTTCATTCATATTAATCTGTTGGGCAACACGGCAATCCGGAAAAAACAGAAACGGATTCGTTTCTCGGTGACGATTCTGTACGTGACGGTCTGGATATTTTCAATCGGAACGCTGTTCTACGTTTATCAGACAAATCGGTTCATCTCATCGGTTTATCAGAAAGAAATCCGTAAGATTTCCGCAGAGGTTGACGTCCTGAATCCGAAGCTGGAGCGAATTCGTCAACTCTATCAAAATAAGGAAGAACTGACAACGAAAACGGACATTTACTCGCAGAAACAAAACAGACCATCAGTTTGGCTCACTAAATTAATTGCTTTGTCCAGCATGATGCCGGCTAATATCCGATTCGAAGAGATTAGCGTTGAAACTGCTCCAGCGAAAGTCAAACAAAAAGAAAAAATCCGGCTCACCGGATATACGGTAATCGATTCAAGGAAAACCGATGTCAACACATTGAATCTTCTTAAAAAAACGCTGGAACAATCGGATATTTTTATGAATGACTTTCAGCGTGTGGAAATTCTGGAAAGTCGGATCGGTAAAAAAGGAACGATTCCCATTATGTCCTTCGTCATTGGGATTTACTGACCATGAAAAAAGAAGACGTACAAAAACCGAAAAACGCTTCCATATATAAGAACCTTTTCAAGATTCACTGGATGATTTTGGCGATTTTGTTGTATTCAATGACGGTTGCTGGAGTCAATGTATTGATTCTCCAACCCCAATTGAAACGATACGAAGAACTACGTCTGCTAAAAGAGAACCTCGACAGTATTTATTTGCGTATTCGTTCGACAGACATCGAAAAGGCATTGACTATTTTGACGGCGAAAGTTCAGCAGAATCAAATTCTCGAAAAGAATTTCACTGCGAAAATCGCCGAGGAGAAAAACCTATCCGCGGTTCTTTCCGAGATCAATTGGATTGTCAATAAATCCGGCGTCCAGTTGAACGCTATCGATCCGCTTAAGAAGGAAGGGGAAATCCTCGGAAAATATATCAAACAACCGATCTCAATCCGTTTCCAGGGGAATTATTCAAAATTTTTATCTTTTCTGAAAAACCTTGAAACAGCACATTATTGGTTGTTGATTGATTCGTTTAAAATCAATTATAATGCGCACGATCCGTCGAATCTCATATATAATGTCACCGTTTATTGCATCATGTCCTGATATGAGAAAAAGTAAAATTAAAGTTGTCGTTCTGATTATACTTGTCATTGTAATGATTGGATTATTTCTGAAAAGGATGGTCATCAAAAAAAATCCAGCCGATGAAGCGACATCATTAATGTCAATACAAGCGAGTTCACTAAAGGATTTTGACCAGATCGATCAGGCAATTCGCGAAATACTGGAATTCGAGAAAGACGGTGAGAGTCTGACAATCGATGATTCGTTGAATCATGTAAATTGGGCACAAGTACGGGATCCATTTAGTTTTTCATCGGCGCGCCGGCCGATCGACGATCGGGAAAAAGGAAAAATGATCAAATCAGGACCACAGAAACCGAAAGAACTGACAAAGCCCGAACTTCCAAAAATTCATCTGGAAGGGATCATCTTCGACAAAAAGAGTCCGATGGCCATTATCGATGGAGAGGTGTATCGCGTGGGAGACGTGATCAAGGGATTCCGTATCAGTGAAATCTCCAAAAGCGGCGTGCGGTTAAAATCTCCCAATGACCAAATCATATTGAAAGCGCCGGAAATAGAGTGAACAGGATGTTGAAAGCAGGATAAAAAATGAAACAAAAATCAATTTTTTGGATAATATTACTCATCGCGGCAATCGCTTTACCGGTTTTCGCTCAGGAAGCGTCAAAAGTAAGTGAAACAACAACGGTTTCGCTGAATTTAAAGGATGTTTCCATTACCAATGTCCTGAAAACGCTTGAAGCAAAAACAGGCATTAAATTCGTCGTTGATCCGTCTATTCAAGACAGAAGAATTTCCGTCAATCTGAACGAAGTGTCTGCGGAAGACGCCATTTCGGTGATTATGGAATCCAATGGATTGGGATACCGAAAAATCGAGGGTGTTGATGTTTACATGGTCAGTGATTTATCTAAAATCATGCGTCAAACGATTGTCAAGAAGATCATTTGTCAATATTCGGAAGCCGTGAAACTCCAGGAAATATTAAAAAATATTGTCACGCCGTCCGTCGGAGCTGTGATCGCGGATGCCCGCACAAATTCCCTGATCATTCGTGATAATCCGGAGGCTCTTACTATGATCGAAGAAATTATCAAAGACCTCGATCGTCCGACGCCGCAGATTTTCATTCAAGCGGCAATCGCAGAGATCGCGCTGACAAAAAACAACGAGGCAGGCATCGAATTCCTCTGGAAAGACCCAAATCTGCTGAGTTCAAACGACAAAATCGCCACGAAGTTCGACCTTCGCCAATCGACTTCCGGCGGACAAACCGGTTCGTCGCAGTATCTCGATGGAAGCGGCACGCCGTGGAGTCAGGTCATTCCGAAAGGAATTGGTTTGGGAGTTGGAATCCTTAACGTTCATATCGACGCGGTCTTGCACGCGCTTCAAACCGATTATGACCTGAATGTGCTAAGTCGTCCGTATTTAGTCACGCTGGATAATCAGGAGGCGGAGATCGAAGTCGGCGATCAAATCCCGTACAAAGTCTTGAATCAATACGGTATTACATCATACGAATTCAAATCGGCGACTGTGCGATTGATCGTCAAACCGCATGTCAATAACGACCAGACGATCACAATAGAGTTGCGACCGAATGCGGACTATCAGAACGGATCGACGCCGGACGGCATACCGATCATTGCGACGCGGAAAGCCAATACACGGGTGAAAGTCGGCAACGGAAAAACGATTGTCATTGGCGGTCTGATGCGTGAATCCGAAACCAAAACCGTCAGCAAAGTTCCATTGCTCGGTTCTATCCCGCTGATCGGCTTTTTATTTCGCAGTACGATTCATCAAAAAGTCAAAACGGAACTTGTCGTATTCATTACACCGATCATCGTGACAAGCGAGATGGAAGCCAATGCATTACAGCCCAAAGAACGGCTATCGGACGACGCCTATGAGCGCCTCCAAAAATTCGATTCTGAAAAAGAAAACAAGAAATAAATTTGATAAAATTAATAAGGAGAATGTCATGACAAGCGGAAGGCAGGTAAAAATTATGGTGATCGATGACGAACCGGAAATACTGACCAGTTTTCAGCAAATTTTTGAAGAAACGGGAATGGATGTTTTTCCAACAGACCGCGGGAGAAAGGCCATTCAGGAACTTCAGAAAAGAAAGTATGATATTGCATTTATCGACATGATGATGCCGGAAATGGACGGAATCACGACGATGACCGAACTGAAGAAGATCAATCCCGATCTGATGGCGATCATGATTTCAGGCTTTCGCGATGAAGATAAAGTGGAAAAGGCGCTCAAGCTCGGCGCATACGGCTATCTTTACAAGCCGCTGAATTTTCAGGACATCATTGGCGTCACGCTTAAATGTTCCCAGAATCTAGGCTTCGAAAACAATATTGAGATCGTGAAGTAGAATAGTCAAATGAGCCGCTACGCTCCGGAAATTGGTTTGATAAAGAAAACAACCTGTTTTCATCCCGAAGTTTAGGGACAAACAGGTTTCGTTTCGTGGTAGAATGTTGCCACGAACTTGTC
>PEYN01000190.1 GCA_002774355.1 Candidatus Marinimicrobia bacterium CG08_land_8_20_14_0_20_45_22
CTCTTCTTGAAGAATCTCTGACAGGTTTCAACGATAAAAACATCTACATTGCGCTGAGTAAGGCTTATCAGGATTCGGTCCCGAAGCTTCGGGAAAAGCCGAAGAGTGCCTGAAGACCGTGACGTACATGTTCCCGCAAGTTCTATCCCCGCATCTTCTGCTGGCACAACTGTATCACAGAGCCGGATTTGTATCCAAAGCCGTCAGCGAACTGCAATTTATCATCGAAGCAGAGCCGAAAATTATGTCCGAAGAGGTGATAACGGTTAAACAGGACGCTCAACGAATGTTATCCCGAAGCTTCGGGATTGCTCGATAATTTCAAGGTAATGATATACGAACCGCTTGTCAAATAATTGTTGCTTTTCGGATCGCAATTTTATACAATCAACATGTTTTTTAAATTGATTATTATATTAAAGAGTATAAAGTATGTTTCAATCTCATATCGGAGAAATGGCGGCGCTGATGACGGCGGTTTGCTGGTCGTTCACATCACTTTCGTTTGAAGCGGCAGGCAAAAGAGTCGGTTCCTTACCGGTCAATGTCATACGTCTGGTTCTTGGTTTCATCTTTTTGAGCGTTTTTACATTTTTCGTCCGGGGAATGATTCTGCCGTTCGACGCCTCGGCGCATGTCTGGATTTGGCTGTCGCTTTCGGGTCTCGTCGGATTTGTCATCGGCGATCTGTTTTTGTTTGAAGCGTTTGTAACTGCAGGGGCACGGATTTCCATGCTCATGATGTCGTTCGTCCCGCCGATAACCGCCTTGATCGGCTGGATAATGCTCGGTGAGACGTTAACGTGGTTCGAGATATTGGCAATGGCAATGACCGTTTGCGGTGTGGCGCTGGTCGTGCTGGAAAGAAACGCCGACAACCGTGTGACATTCTCGCGACCAATCAAGGGAATTTTGTACGCATTCGGCGGAGCCGTCGGTCAGGCGGTCGGATTGATCCTCAGTAAATACGGGATGGGCGATTATAATGCGTTTGCCGCGACGCAAATTCGCATCATTACCGGCATTGCCGGATTTTTACTGATATTTATTCTTTTTAAGCGGACGAAAACGCTGATTCCCGCCGTCCGAAACGCAACGGCGATGAAACTTACAGCGCTCGGCGCTTTCTTCGGGCCGTTTCTCGGCGTCTCGCTTTCGCTGTTTTCTGTTCAGCATACCCAAGCGGGAATTGCATCGACGATCATGGCTCTGCCGCCGATTCTCATCATTCCGCTTGCCATATTATTGTTCAGGGAAAAAGTCACCGAACGAGAATTCCTCGGTGCGCTGATCGCCGTCGTCGGGACGGCGTTGTTCTTCATTTGATCTTATTTATCGAAGAATCGTAAACCGCCGAACGGCTGATTCGCCGGCTGTCGAAATCTTGATCAGGTACATTCCGGTTGGCGCCGGTTTACCCGAATTCGTTCGACCGTTCCATTGGAAATCGTAGCCGTTTCGATTTGCGAGTTCGATGCGCGTCGAAAAGATTTCTTCGCCGAGAAGGTTGACGATGGAAATCTGCGTCGAAGTCACGTTTTTTCCGAAAATGATGGGGAAGATCGTGCCCGGATTCGCCGGATTTGGATAGTTCGGCAGAATGGCGAATTTTTCGGGTAGAACGGTCGTTTGTTCGATCGAACTGGGTCTGTCCAAAAAGGCGATGATTCTTGCCATGACGGAATCGCGCGCCGATTCGGGATAGATCGTCTCGAAGGGAAAAGCGAGATAAACCAATTTTCCTGAAGTTGCAGACGATCCGAAAACGCCTTCGTAACCGATTCCCGCGCAACCGTCTGTTTCATAAGTCGCTCCGTCGTAGTCTATTAGACGAACAGCAGAGCTAATCGGTTGAATTCCGTCCGGGTAGTTGACATCGTAAGTTCCGTGTGTACCGTCGTCAAAATTGAAATTGTCGATCCCATCGAAAATGCCGCCGCTTGCGGGAATTGTCGCATATTTGCCGACGTCGTCTTTAATGTACTTCGCTTTCATGTAATTGGCGTAGAAAGTCTTATCTTCTGTAGATGCGTAATTTCCGGCGAGGTCGTATCCGATCTCACTTCCGGAAATGAAAAGCGATCCGCCGCTTTCCAAATAATCACTGATTTTGGTTTGCTCCTGAGAAGTAAAGACGCTTGTTACGGTTCCCTCTTCGCCGAGAATCCAATCGACGATACGATAATCGGTCAACTGAATCCCGCCGGAGATAGCAGCCTCGTTTGAGGCAAAATCGAAAGTCCGCCCGTTCGCGAAAACGGATGAGCCGTGTTGCCGCACGAAGTCAAAAGTATTAACCGTGCCATCCGTGCGGTCGAAACCGTTGACGATCAGAATGCTTGATGATTCGCTCGACGGAATGGCGGCGCCGACTTCGGTGAACGAACTTTCACCACCGGAATTGACGGCTTTCACCTTGAAATAGGTGATTGGGTTGATTGAGTTGATTAGGTTGATTGTGGAAAAAATGAGAAGTGTATCGTTGGTGCGACTGGTCGTCAATGAATCGAAGGTGATGCCGTCTGTTGAGGAATAGATCACGAAATGGTCGGCGGACGGTTTTGCGGATCGACATGAATCCGGATCGACGAACTGCTATGATTTAAGACCATTAAGCCTGTCGGTTGAGACGGAGGGAGCGACCCGCCGAAAGCATCTGCCAATGCACCCCAAAGTTCGGGGCGCGTTCCGTCATGTCCCAGCGCCCACATACCGACACCTTGCAGGTTTTTCGCTTTGGCGAAATTGTACTTCAGCGCAATGCTTAAAGAATCATCGTACCAGCATTGACGCCAGAGTGTCGTGTAATATTTGTACCACGGCGTCTGTGAAGTTGCGTCCCAGAGGCGTCCGTAGGTTTGTGCGTTGACGACGGCAGTAGAAAAAACGACCGATTTGGCTTTGGTACTGTCAGTCTTCGAATATGCTTCGCCTGTCAGTGTTGCCCAATCCTGTCCGTAATATGGAATACCAAGAACGATTTTTGCGCCGTTGTTTCCGGTTTTAGTCAAGTAAGTATTGACGGTATTGGTGACATTGATCGAACCGCCGATGAGCGGCGAATTCGGTCTGGATTGCGTAGAACCCGACCAGTAATAATCGTAACCCATGATGAAAAGCGCGTCGCAGATATTTGCTAATGCGTTGTAATCCCACGCGCCGTTCCAATCGACAGCCGGAGTTGCCATTGAAATGTGAGCGTTTGGAATGTGAACGCGGAAGGAATCAGCCAATTCCTGCATAAAAGCAACCAGATTCGTCTTTTGCGTGGCGGGCATTGATTCAAAGTCGATATTCACGCCGTCGCCATTTCCATATTCAACTGCATCCAGGAGATTCATCACGCATTCGTGCCGGTATGTCGCATTTCCCAGTAATGTCGCCAGCGTGCCGGAATCGAAAACGTCGCGACGAGGACGACGCGAACGCCGTTGGTGTGGGCTTTATTGACAAGAGCGGAAACCGGCCAATCGTGCATGTTGGTGATGCCGCCGGTCGATGTGATTTCCGCGCTGAAATAGGCGACGGTCGTCAGCAGTTGATAATTCAGCGAACTGTAAGCGGAATATTGCCAGTAAGGAAGATAGCCGAAGACCTCATGCGTTGTGGTTTTAGCGATTCGCGGCTGTAAATCGGCAACTTCGGAAAGCGGGATGGATTCATCCGGCGCTGATTTGATATTCTGATGCAGTTCGGATTCAATCTGGTGAATGCCCGGATGTTCTCTCATCTGATCGATCGTCTGTGTGTTTCCGGCGGAAATGAATGACAAACCGAGGATAGCGGTGAAAAATAAGCGTTGATGAAATTTTATCATAAATAAAATCTGATTGTTACGAGTAAAAAAAGCATCCGATTTTATCACTTTTCTTTAAGTTGAACCAGAAAATTTTCGGAACTTTGTGGTAGAGTAAAACTTTTTTGAAAAACGGGAAGTCTAAGCGATTGATGAATGACGAACAACTCATACTGAAATTTTTGAATGGTGACGCGGGCGCGTTCAACACGCTCGTCTGGCGTTAGTCAGCGAATTATACAAAGAAGTCGAGCGAAATCGGCAATCTGATCTGAAATTGGTATCGACCGCCGTCGAGGGAGTGCATTATGAGGCGCAGAGAAGGCCAGAGATGAAAACAAAAAAAATATTGTTAATGTGGATGTAAAAAATGGGTCAGAATCGACCGGTGATGAAAAAACTCCGCAACAGATCATCGATGAGACTAAGAAAATACTTAAAGAGTTTTACCTCAATTATGCAAGTTCGATCAAATCACTCAGTCCGAATGACCGCATTTGCGTGAATATTCGAATTCGCAACGACAGTCTTGTCCTAAATGAAGAAAAGAACGCGAAAAAGACACCCAATCAATTGCGCGCTACGGCTCTTGTCAGCGACCTGACGAAATTCCGTCAGGGCAAATTAGATGAAACATCGATGGTCAGTAAAATCCGAATCCCAAACGAAGACGTTCCGTCTGTCTGTTAAATGGCGGAATGTTTTTTATTAAAGTGAAGTATGGCTGGAAACCATTTTTAAAGGAGAAAATTAGATGCTCAACATTTTTAACTATCATGTGAGGGATAGTCAGTTAGTGTTGTTGGCCAAATTAGTTTCGAAGGTAGAGTAACCGGCGACGAGTGCACAATATCAATTTATTCAATTTGCAAGAGGTGGAAAGACCTGATTAATCTTTTTTTCAATATTCCTCTTTACTTTTTCTAAAGGATGCCGTATATTACTTACGAGTTACTTACGGGTTTTTGTCGAAGTGAAAGGAAGGAAACGATGAAAAAAGGATTGTCACCCAAAAAACAGCGGTTTGTAGAGTTCATTCAGAATTTTACCGACGTCAATAAGAGAGCGCCGACGTTTCAGGAGATCATGAGCGGTTTAAAAATTAGGTCGCTTGGTACGGTGAACTGGTATGTCAAAGAATTGGAGCATTTCGGAGCGTTGAAGCGTTCGGGTGCATCGAACGCCAAACGTGCGCTGATGATTCCTGAACGAAAGCAAAGCGTGGGCAGTTTGCCTCTACTTGGATTGATTGCCGCCGGCTATCCGTTGGAGGCGATTGAAAATCGCGAGTCGATCGAGGTTCCGCTCTCGTATGCATATCCCGGGAATTATGTTTTACGAGTCAAAGGCGATTCGATGATCGATGACAACATTCAGGATGGCGATTATGTGATCGTGAGACAGCAGGTGTCAGCGGAGAACGGGCAGACGATTGTGGCGTTTATTAACAATGAAGCGACGCTCAAGCGGTATTATCCGAAGCCAGACGGAATCGAACTACATCCGCGAAATCTGGCATACGCTGTGATTCACGTCGGCGTTCATGATGAGTTCAAAATCGGCGGCGTGGTGCTTGCGGTCTTCCGGAAGTATGAATAACCACGAGCCGCGGAGGTTGCTGGGATGGCGGAGAAGAGAAAGAGTATGGATGATGCTTAGAAGGTAAATGCGTTAGAGACAGGGAATAGGATATGAATAGCGAGTTGTTCATCCATCAGAATCCGCGTTTGTCGCCGTTGGGAACATTCATCGGTGGCTGGCAAACTGAAACTCTGCGTTCTCCGCGGTTAGACGATTTTTCAGTCTTTCATGTTCGGCTGTCCGATTTTGAGCTTCAGGTGGAGCGGATGATGGATGTGAGTTTGCGGACGCGCCCGATCGCGATTATTTCATCGAATCGCCAAGATGGGACGATCGTTTCGTCTTCGCAGGAAGCATTGTCCGAGGGCCTGTTCCCAGGGCTGAAGGTTTCGCTGGCGCGCCGTATGTCGCACGGAGTCATTCTTTTGCCGTATAATTCCATGCTCTATTCGCAGATGCACCAGTACGTTTATCAAACAATCGCGCACTATTCGCCGGTGATCGAACCGACGGTTTTCGGACAGTATTTTGCCGATATGAGCGGCATGAGCGGCGTTTATCATGACAATTTGTGGGCGGGTTCGCTGATCGCGAAAGATATTCAGTTCAAAGTCAATCTTGAAAGCCGCGTCGGTATCAGCGCGAATAAACTCGTCAGCCGGATTGCAACGGCGGTCGTTCCGGAGACGGTTTATCGGGTGGAGCCGGGCGGTGAGCAGGTTTTTCTTTCGCCGCTGGATTCGGAACATTTACCGGCGACCGCCGAGCCGTCTGTCAACAAGATCGTCAAATTCCTATTGCTTCGACAGGTTAAAAACGTACAGGAAGCGACCGCCGAACCCGACGCGGGTGAGATCCTGTTTGGGAAACATTACCGGCGATTGTTTTTGGAGGCGCGAGGCAAGGATTATTCTGTCGTCCAGCCGCCGCAATTGCGCGATCACATCATCCAGCAAACCATTTTAAAGGAAGATACAAATAACGAAGCGAAATTGATAGCCGCCGTGCGAAATCTTGCCGAACAAACGGCACATCAACTGCGCGCCCGGAAGCAAATCGCTAGGTCGTTGTCGGTCGAAGTTCATTATACCGATGGTTTGAAAAACGCGAGGAAAGGATCGGTGGCGTTCAACGACGATGCGACAGTTGTTCAAGAAGCCATTCGTCTGTTTCTTGCCGCCAATTTCCGCCGAAACCGTGTCCGTGCGGTCGTTATCGATGCGACGCGCTTTCAGCCGCTTGCTAATCAACTCGATTTATTCCGATCGAAAAAGGACGATGGTCTTTCGCTCGCCGTTGACCATATTCGCAGAAGATACGGATTCTCCGGAATCATGAATGCGGCCAGCCTGATAACCACAAAGTCACAAGGACACGAAGATTTTTTAAAAATCATTGTGTCCAAAAATCAAAAAGATATTTTGGTTCCCTCTGCATTTTTTGCGAACTCAGCGGTTAGGTAAAATTATGTTTGTCAATCTCAACACGCATTCTACCTTCTCGAAAATGTCTGGCACGGCGACGCCTCGGGAATTGATTGCGCAGGCAAAAACGTATCGCCAGACGCATCTCGCACTGACGGAAGTTAACGGGTTTTACGGCTTTATCCGATTTGTCCAGTGGGCGAAAGAGCAGGATATGAAGCCGATAGCGGGAACCAACATCGTCACATCATTTGCCGATATTATTTTGCTGGCGGAAAATCAATACGGCTACGAGAATCTCTGCCGGGCGATCTCGCGCGTTCACGACGGCGACGCGGTTTCAATAACCGAAATCCTGATGCCCAATCGGGAAGGACTTTTCGTGCTAGCGCATCAAGAAAAAGTTTTGGCGGAACTTGCACAATTCCTCCCATCGACGCACTTGTATGTTGAACTTCGGCTGGGCGTTTCGGAGCGTGAGGCGCGGCGATTGGCGACGCAATTTTCACTGGAAATCGTGGCGACCGGCGATGTCTATTTTTTGAAATCTGACGACTGGAAAACGCATCAAATCCTCCGTGCAATCGATAAAAACGCCACGCTCTCGCAATTGACGGCGGAAGATTTCAAGAGCGGCCGGCATTTTTTTCGATCCGAAAAGGAAATTGTCGAACTCTTTCCGAATAGTCTCGATGCAATCAACAATTCCCAGTATCTTGCCGAACGTTGCAAAACCGATTGGACTTACACGAATACGATTTTTCCTGGCTTATCGCTCAAGGAGACGAATCTTGCTAATAAACAACTTCGCGATCTGATTTACGAAGGCGCTAAGGTTCGGTACGGCGAGATAAGTGATGCTGTCAAACAGCGAATCGAGTATGAATTTTTGCTTATTTTGCAAAAAGGTTTTGCTCCGTATTTTCTCGTCGTGTGGGATATTGTCAAACAGACAAAATCGACAATCGGACGCGGTTCTGGCGCCGCTTCGATTGTCAGTTATTGCCTCTTCATCACGCAAGTCGATCCAATTCGGTACAATCTGCGATTCGAGCGGTTCATTCATCCAGAACGCGTTGATATGCCGGACATCGATATTGATTTTCCGTGGGATGAGCGCGATGACATTCTTGACTATATTTTTAGGAAATACGGAAAAGAGCGCGCGGCGATGGTTTCGAGTCAGGTCTTCATGCAACCGCGCTCCGCTGTTCGAGAAGTCGGTAAAGTTTATGGTTTGTCGAATGAAGAGATCAAAGCCGTGACGAAACGCATCGGCTATTTTGCGCGAAAGACAGAACTTCTGAAGTGGATTAAAACCGATCCGCGTTTTCAAAACCTTGAACTCGATGACACGCTCGAAGAAATTATTCGACAAAGCGAAAAAGTAGTCGGCGCACTTCGGATTTCTTCGGTGCATCCCGGCGGCGTTATCATTGTGCCGGAGGAAATTCGAAAATACATTCCGGTGTTGATGGCTCCAAAAGGCGTGCAGATCGTCGAGTGGGAGAAAGATCAAGTCGAAGATTCCGGTTTACTGAAAATCGACATCCTCGGCAACCGTTCGCTCGCCGTCGTGCGCGACACGCTGAGACAGATCGGTTTTTACCGAAGTGAGTTCGTGGATTATCACAAAATTCAACCGATCGGTGATCCGGAAACCGAAGAAATGATGAAAGCCGGACGGACAATGGGCATTTTTTACATCGAAAGCCCGGCGACACGGTTACTGTTGAAAAAAGCCGGGCGCGTAGATTTTGAACATGTCGTAATTTATTCGTCAATCATTCGACCGGCGGCGAATCGGTTTATTAACCTGATGTTGGAAAGAATTCACGGCAAGCAGTGGAAACTTTTACATCCCGATTTAAAATGCTTGGAGGAAAGTTACGGCATCATGGTTTATGAAGAGCAAGTTTCGATGGTGGCGCGTGAAATTTCCGGATTTGGATACGCTGAGTCGGATTACGTTCGGAAGGTTGTTTCCCGTCCTGCGCTGGCGCATTTGGTGCCGATTTGGAAGAAGAAGTTCATCACGGGCGCTCTGAATCGCGGCTACTCGCTGAAATTGGCTGACACGCTTTGGGAAATGATTGAGTCATTTTCCGGATACTCGTTTTGCAAACCGCATTCGGCATCGTATGCGATGCTGTCGTTTACGTGCGCGTATTTGAAGACGCATTTCCCGGCAGAATTTCTCGCGGCGGTTATCACCAATCAGGGCGGATATTATTCGGCGTATGCCTATTTGAGCGAGGCGCGGCGATTTGGAATTCAAATTCTTCCACCGCACATCAATCTGAGTCAGCGTGAATACAAGGGCAAAAAGGACAAAATCCGGATAGGATTTATGGCAATCAACCGGCTTCAGGACAAGACGATTGACGCAATTCTCAAGGAACGGAAGTCTGGCGATTTCAAATCGTTGGACGATTTTCTGTCGAGAATCGATATCGACCTTTCCGACGCGATGGCGCTGACGAATTCCCGCTGTTTTGCCGATC
>PEYN01000191.1 GCA_002774355.1 Candidatus Marinimicrobia bacterium CG08_land_8_20_14_0_20_45_22
TGATAGATATAGGCGATATTTTTATGCAGGAACATATCGTTCGGTAAGTATTGTTCGCCTTCGATAAACACGAAAAGCGCACTGTCGTAGTAAGCCGGATTGTCTTTGGCTAATTGCTGATAAGCGCGGCCAAAATAGGAAAAAATATCCTGGGCATATTCTTCCTTGCATCCGTATTCGATCATTTTCTTATAATTTTCAATAGCGCCATTCCAGTTCTGATTTTGATAATAACTATATGCAAAACTCAGATGGAGGTCGCATTTACTGTGGTCGGCTACCGGCGCTGGTGCGGAGGTTTTTACCTTCTGGCTCTCTCCCGGATCCGTCGTGGGAGGCACGCAACTGATAAGCGCAATGCTACAGACAACTACAACTAATATTAACATCCTATGAAAAGTGCGATTCAATCTCATCCGAAACCCCTTACGTTAGCGTTTTGAAAATCTCCGGAACCATATTTCACCAGTCGTGATGCTCAGGTGAAAATCCAATACTTTTTCAGTTCCGATTTCTTGATTTAAAAAACCATTACGATTACTGTAAACTACTGCAAAATCTAAGCGATTTTGATTTTTGTTGAAAGGAAATCCTACTCCGAAACTCACACCCTTCTCTTTGACAGGATCCGAGTCATAAAAAGGTTCTGTGCGATAAAAAATTCCGCCGCGAAGCGCCATGAGTTTCCAGATGTTTTTCATCTCATATGGCTCACTTCGTTTTTCAACGCCTAGTCCAACATAAATTGGATCTTTTGCATCGGTCGGCTTGAATAAATAAAATTTCTGAAAAATCGAACTCGCAACTTTTCCCATCTGAGCATCAAAATTGACGCTTATATTTTCCAGAACCTTTTTACTTACCGCCAATCGTAATGACGATGGATATTCAAGCGTTTGGGTTGGAAGCGTATCATCTTCACCATAGTAATAATTGAGTATTTGTGTGTATTCAAATCCAAGCGGATGCTCATAAACGCCAGCAATATTTAAACCAATCTTTGGAAAATTCCAGAGAAACCCTAGACCAAGTTGCGAACCGCCTAGCGTAGTCTCTTTCTTGAAGAAAGAATCCCATCCACCATCAACTCCGAAATCGGTGTCCGTTTTAACAAGATAACTGCCGAATAGTAAATCCAACTTCAAGCCAAGAGATAAATTCTGGTTGACCCGGTAGCCACCTCCAAAATAAAAAGAAGAGATGCCGCCCACTAATTTAACAACCGACTGATAATCGACCATCGTTCCGGCATATTCCGTCGAATCGGTAAATGACATATTACCGATACTGCGCGTCTGGGGAGACATTCCCAGCGCTAAGCCCAGTCGTTTTCCAATCGGCGCTTTAAAAGCAAAACCTTCAAAATGTGTTAAATTGCTGGCGGAAGAAGTCTGCGTAACGGACAAGTTGGAAGAGTAAATCTGTCCCTGAAGCGACGTCGTGAAAAAATTCGTCCACAAAGCCGGATTAATCGTATTCAACGCAATGGAATCGGTCATTGCGGCGCCGGTTCCCGCCATGCCTAGATTTCTCGCAGGCGAAGAAGGCGATTCGATCCCGAATCCAAAAGCCGTATAATAGGAATTTTGCGCAAACAACGACGCAGAAAAAATGAGCAGAATAACGATAGCTTTTTTCATCTATGTTAATATTCTTTCATGGTTAAGATTTCCAAATACGGACGAAAATCTGGATTGGAAGCTTTAGCACTATACAAAGACAATGTCGATACTCCCGAATTGGAAGTGGAAGACCAAAGGACAACGCCAAAATTATCGTGGTATTGACTCGTATATTTCTGAACCGTACTGCCGATTAAAAACACGATGGAAGTGTCGCTGGGTCCGATTGAGACGTACGTTGCATACGAACTGGTGCTGGGTGTAAAATCCGGGTCATTCCAATCCTGTGTCGAATCAAGTAAACTCAAGTACAAGTAAAAATTTTCACCGTAGTTTTGTGTCAAAGTCGCGTCAATTTTGATGTGCAATTTAGCGCTGGCAATGACCTCATTCGGATCGGAAATAGTATCTTCGACTGAGAATTTCAGAAATGCGCGTGACGCTATTCCTGCGCTGACCGTCAGCCTTCCCAGATCCAAATTCGTCTGAGCAAATTTAACTACCGAGATGTCATCAGCCGGATAAACGTAGCCTGTCAGTGTATCACCATCCTCAACATATCTCACGATAATGAGCGGATACGAACTGGCTTCACTGGAATAAATCGTCTGAACACTTCGCACGGCGTCATCCGCTTGCCGAATAACCAATCCGTAATTCTCATACGGATTCCCCTCCCAGTACGTCAACAAAGCCGTGTCAAGAGGAACGTAAAACGTATCATAATTCGAATAAGCAAACCGACCGCATTCCTTCCGGGTATAATCGTTCAGATTAAAATTCGTAAAATCCGTACTGTCTTCAGTCCATTCCGTAATACCTGACGAGTCTTTTAGCGTTTCCACGACCAATTCGGTACCGGCGACGCTGTTCGAATCGTATGGAAGTTCCGTCGCACTGATAAGTCTCAATCGGACGTCGATTAAATTTTCAAAAGTATCCGGAATCGTGCTGAATGTCTCAAAGCGAAGAAGCGCGAAAGCAGTCGCATCTTCATTTTTTCCAATCAACAATCTGCCGCTTGAGCCTATCTGCGGAGTCACGACCTGAGTTGTATCCGACATAAATTCGGACTCAATCTTGTATTGTTTAAACGACACCGGAGCCTCTTCAAGGGGTAAAGTGGGCATTTTTTCATCACAAGTACTCAGCAATAAAGGCAAGAACAGAAAGGAAAAAACGAAAATCGACTTAGCCGTATGATAGAAAGATTTAGATTTATCCATGTTGATTGGTTGTTTCCCGTTATAAACGTTTGATAACTTTTATGATTTCATCCGCTATATTCTGCCACTCTTCTGACGATTCTCCTTTTAGGTTGAAGGTCGAAATTTTTTTCTTATTTTGGGCAAACAAATCTTTAAATACTGGATCTTCCTGATATTTCTTAATGAGGTTTCCTTCGCCATTTGAGATCATGACATGGTCGCAGTACGGAAAAGCCGCCGCGACGCAATCCAGTTTCCCGTCCTGAATGGACGGCGAGTTAGTTACATTTAATCCGATTTCTGCATATTCGGATAAAGAAAATACAGATGCAGGATTTTTCGAATGGAGAATTTGTAGAATTTTAACTCCGTCGAAATATTCTTTATTCAGCAGATCGGAATGGATCAGAAGTGGGATCATGCTCATTTGCCAATCATTCAGGATGATGACTTCTGGCTTCCATCTGAGATAATTCAAGGTGATGAGTGCAGACGCCGCAAAATAACCATTCCGGATTGAATTGAAAGTTTCGATTTTGTCGTCTTCCTGCTTGTACAGAGCGGCGGGTTGAACGCAGGAATAAAATGACTCATGTTCTAGAAAATAAACCTGAACCTTGGTGTTTGGAATGAAAGCCGATTTGACCGACGCTTTTATCTCGATATTTCGGTACTTTAAATCCATTTCGCGTAGACGGATTACCTCACGAAGGATGTAACGACGTTCGCTGATAAAATGATACTTGGGCATCATCAGTCTGAAATCAAATTTTCGTTCGTTGAAAACAATCGGGATCTCTTTTGAAAAATTTGCAAGTGAATAGTTCTCGGCAAACGGGATAATCTCTGAAGTCAAAAAATAAATTCTTTTAATCATAGTCTCATTTCATGTATTGTTTAGCACTGGGTACGAATTCACTCTGCGGAAAGCGTTCTATGAGCAGTTTAAACTGCTCGTTTGCTTTCGCCTGATTTCCAAGCGCTATGTAGCATAGTCCAATTTTGAATTGTGCGTCATCATCCTTATTGCTATTTGGAAAAGAAAGAACTTTCTCAAATTCAACGATAGCCCTCTGAGATTGTTTCAGAGAATAATAGCATTCGCCGATCCAATATTGCGCATTGTCGGCTAGTTCGTTGGTTCTGTCTTCATTCACGAGCTGGCGGAAAATGTCGATGGCTTCGGTATGCTGACTCTTTTGATGCAAGGTCAGCGCTTTCAGATAGCGTTCCTTGTACGAATCGCCTGACGCCAGATTCGCGGCTTCGTCAGCCCCAAAATCGCTGACCGTCCGGAATTCACCAACGCTCGCACTCAAACTGACGATTCGATTCTCAAGTGAAATCAGTTGAGCCAGAAGTTGCATGTTCACGCTATCGGCATAAATCGCACGATCTTCTAAAATTCCGTTGATCCTGCGGATATTCTCCAAACTCGCGTTGAACGATTTTACGATCTCCTGCAACTGGGCAACGGAATTTTTAAGCATCTGAACTTCGTCACGCGATGCGGTTTGAAGACTGCCTATTTTCGTTATATTTTTAGACAGTTTGTTAACAGCCTTCACAGTTAAATTCATCCGTTCCTTGAGTTTCGCGATTTCCTGTTCAGTCGTTTGTGAATTTTTAGCCTCAGATTGAGGAGTTTTTTTAGATTGCGGAAAAGCGTTCAGAACATGATTCGGGACGGAGCAAATAGCCGCAATGAAAAAGCATGTAATAATCCGATTGCCACAAACCATCTTTTTCATAATCTCATCCAAACATACAGCATAAGGTATCGTAAGCTAAGATTTTCCATATAAAAATCAAACCAAAATTTATAGTCTGTGGCGTCCAATCGGTTTTTCAGTGCTAACGTTTAAAACCATCCCGATTGCCGCAAAACAGGTTATGGCGAACGAACCGCCATAACTTAGAAACGGTAAAGGAATTCCTGTCACCGGCATAAAACCGATCGTCATTGCAATGTTGACGGCAATATGAAAGAAAAGCATGCTTCCGACGCCGATGATAATTAGCGATCCAAAACGGTCTTTCAACCGGAAGGCGGAATTGATAAAAACAAAGATCATCAGTAAAAACAAGATCAGTACGATGACCGTTCCGATAAAACCGTATTCTTCTCCGACGACGGAAAATATGAAATCGTTGTGCTGTTCTGGAAGAAATTTTAAATGAGTTTGGGTTCCCTTTCCCAGCCCCTTACCAAAGATTCCACCGCTTCCAATGGTAATTTGCGATTGCAGAACCTGATAGCCCGCTCCTTGCGGATCCGCTTCTATATTAAACAACGTTAAAATACGATTCTGCTGATAGGGTTTCAGATGATTCCAGAGTATCGGCGTCATAAAACCCAGTGATAAATTTAAGACAAAAAGAATAATGGAAATCCAGAGCTTCTCACGGGTAATGTAAAACACAGCAATCAACAAAATAACCCAAATAAAAAATGTATAAAAATTAAAGGCGGTCACGACACTCAGAATCGGCGATAGCAAGATGAAAATATGAAATGTCCGCGCGCCCGCCCAGATCAACATAGGAAAAATGACTGCAAAATAAACCAGCGACGTTCCGAGATCCGGTTGAGACATAACGATTACCATCGGTAATAATCCGAGCATAAGCGGTGGCACCAGCGATTTGAACTGGGTTATCGGCAAATCGGTGCGACACAAATATTTGGCAATTGAAAGGATGACGATGAGTTTCATAAATTCCGATGGTTGAAAACGTAATCCACCGAAACCGATCCAGCGATAAGCGCCAGAACTCGCTCTTCCAAGGAAAAAAGGCAGAATCACTAAAACGATGCCAATACTATAAATAAAATAGGCAGTGTCAAAGAACAGTTTACCCTGCAGAAAGAAAATCAATGTCATCAACAGAATGCCGCTTAGCATCCAGATCAGCTGTCGTCCAATCACTTTTTGAAAAAAAGGCAGATCGATGCGCATGGAAGCACTAAATAGAGAGAGGAGTCCTATCAGACTCAACAAGCCGACGATAATAATCAATATCCGGTTATTATCCGATAGCGTTTTTGTAAAATCTTTAGCGAGATTAAACTTACGGGTTTCCATGACGATCCGCCAGCATCTGTTGCGTTGAAGGATTATAATAAAAGTGATAAATCTTGCCGGCAATTTGAGCGGCTATTCCGCCGCCCGATCCACCGTTCTCGATCATCACGACAATGGCGAGCGGCGCGCCTTGTTCCGGCTTACTCCACCCGATGAACCATGCGTGATCGTCTCCATGCGGATTTTGCGCAGTGCCTGTTTTCCCGCAAATCTTCATATCTTTAACTTTAGCCGCTCGTCCGGTTCCGGATTCGACCACATCGAACATGGCGTTTTCGATAAATTCCCATGTTTCAGATGAATAACTCGTTATCGTATCACTTGGAACGGCAAAAATGGAAAATTGGGAATTACTACGACTGAGGAATTTCATTCCAAGATGCGGTTGTACGATTTTCCCGCGCGTCGCCAGCGCACCGGCAAATCGGACCATCTGGATAGGCGTAACCAGCAAATCGCCCTGACCGATAACGAGGTTCAACTTCGTCCCATCCGTCCAGCCAATTCCGTAATATTTCTTATCGAGAAACTTCGCGTCGGGCAAAGTGCCGGCAGACTCGCCATATAAATCAATATCTGTTTTGGAACCGAACCCAAAATTGGAGGCGGTTCTCGACCAAACATCTATATCAATTTTCCGAATCAGATTATAAAAATAAACATTGCAGGAATGCACGATCGCGTCGTGCATATTCATCAAACCGTGACCTTCTTTTTTCCAGCATTTATAAACGCGACGCCCCATCCGGTATTTGCCGTTACAATAGACCGACCATCCGGGATCGACTGTTTTATTCTCAAGCGCTGAAAGAATTGCAATAATTTTGAAAGTCGAGCCGGGCGGATAAGTTCCTTGAATAACACGGTCATATAAAGGGCGATCCGGATTCGTAATCAAATCCCGCCACACGTCCGCTTTGACTGTTCCCGAAAAAAGTCCCGGCGCATAGTCCGGTTTGCTGACGTATGTTAAGATTTCGCCCGTCAGCGCATTCATTACGACAACGGAACCGCGTCTTTCTCCAATCAGCGATTCGGCATAAATTTGCAAATCCAGATCGATCGTCAAATACAAATCGTTACCAGGGATAGGCAAAACTTTCTCCCTGTTCATCAGCGTTCCAACTTCTCTGCCCAAAACATCAACTTGAATATAGTTGTAACCACGGGTTCCCCGCAAAATTGGTTCATATTCCCGCTCGATACCTTTCCATCCAATCAAATCACCTTGTTTATATCCGAATTGTTTGATGTTTTTCAAGTCTTGTTTGTTGATTTCCCGTAAATATCCAATAACCTGAGACAAATTGGCTTTCGATGTAAATGAACGGACTGGTTTCGTGGAATACAACACTCCCGGCAAATCAACGCGATGTTCTTCCAAATAGGTTAAAGTTTTAAAATCAACATCATCTGCAACTTTAGCCGGGACAAAAAGACCGCGTGAATGCCGCTTGATGCGCCTGTCCAATTCATCCTGAGAAATGTTCAGAAGACTCGTCAGCGTCTCATAAGTCTCCTTGGATTGATTCGCTTCGTACGGAATGACATTGACATTGTACTGGGATTTGTTTTCAACGATGATCTGTCCTTTTCGGTCTAAAATCGCACCGCGCGGCGCTTCGAGTGGAATGATACGGATTCGATTGGATTCCGCGATTCCCTTGAACCGGCTATATTCGGCAATCTGAATGTAATAGAGCCGCCAGAAAATGATAAAAAAAACAGCCGTCACTATTCCAAGCATAAAATTCTTCCTGGGGACAGATATATTATTCTGAGAATAAAACATACTCAGTCATTTCCGGAAGAGATAAAATAATCGATCAAAACATAAAAAATGAGCGTATAAAGCGTCGAAGGCAAAACAAATCGAAGAATGATAAAATAAAAGGAGAATTCCGTTCCCTTATAGTTGATAAGATAGAAAATGACATAGGAAAACAGAATAATAGCCACGTGAACCGCATGATAATAAAACGGATATAGTCTATTACGCTGGTTTTTCATACAACCAGAAAAAAATCCAACACATGTTTTAATCAACGCCGAAAGCCCCAAAAATGAGCCCATTCCCAGCGCATCGACGAGCAAGCCGATGATAAAACCGTATGTCTGGCCAACCATCCGCCCCTCGGTTCTGCCGATAAACATTACGACGAGTAGTATGAAATCCGGGCGAATCTCACGGATTGTCATCCAGGGTACAAAAAGAACTTGAATGAGAATAGCAATTAGGCTAAATAGGATTATATTTGTCAGTTTTCGTAACATGAATTGGATAGAATAACGAAGACTTCCTCGATCTCGTTGATGTTGACGCTTGGTTTGACTGTCACCGTTTGAAACAGTGCGTTGTCCGATGATTTCGTTTCCACCACTTCGCCAATGCAAATATTAGGCGGGTAAATCTGACTATAGCCCGATGTCACGACTTTTTCCCCCTGTACGATGCTCACGGTCTTTGGAACTTCATTAACTTCGGCGTAACCATTCGGGTTCCATTGCATGATTCCAAAAACGCGCGAATCCTGAAACTTGACACTAATTCTGAAATTGACGTCTAAAAAAATCTGCACAAGGGTTGTCTTTTCCCCAACTGAAACCGTTTTCCCGACGATTCCCTTTAGAGAAATTACTGCCATATCAGGCTTGACGCCCTGCATTTTTCCGATATTTATCAAAATGGAATTACAAATAGGTGAAATGCCAAGATTCAGCACTTTGGCGGGAACAACGACCAACTGTGTCGTATCCATAAATCCGAGATTGTTACGCAAGCGTTGATTTTCCAGCCATGCTTCTTTCATTTGAACATTCAAAAGCGTCAGTTGGAGATTTTCCTCTTTTAACTTTGCATTTTCCTCAACGACATTTGATAGATCGTTGATCCAAATGTTTGGAAGATTGATAAACGAGAGAACGTTTGACACATCGCCCTGAAGCGACCTGACTTGCGGATTTTCATTTAATAGCAGAACAACAAATGAAATCCCAATTAAAAAAAGAAACAGGATATATTCATAAAAAGAAACGATGAGATTGAGAAATTTTTCCCACATTCAGGTTAAAACAAAACTTCTCTGAATTTCTCAATATTCTCAATAACGATTCCAGCTCCCTTGACAACAGATAACAACGGTTCCTCGGCGACATTTACGGGCAGGTCAGTTTCGACGCGGATTCGTTGGTCTAAGCCCTTGAGCAATGCTCCGCCGCCCGTTAGAATAATTCCTCTGTCGAGAATATCGGAGGAGAGTTCCGGCGGCGTTTGTTCCAGCGCTTGCTTAATGGCTTGGACGATCAGATCGATCGTATCTTTCAAACATTCCCGAATTTCGACAGATGAAACTTCGATCGTTTTCGGAATTCCTGCGATAAGACTTCGACCTTTGACACTAATCGTTGTATCATTTATCGGCATTGCTGAACCGATCGTACATTTGATCGTTTCCGCGGTGCGCTCACCAATCAGCAGATTGTGTTCGCTCTTGAAATATTGAATAATTGCCTCGTCCATCTCGTCACCGGCAACTCGAATCGCTTGTTTGGTGACAATACCATTCAGTGCGATTACTGCGATTTCCGTTGTGCCTCCTCCAATATCGACAACAATGTTTCCGACCGGTTTGGAAATGTCGATTCCGATTCCAATGGCGGCGGCGACCGGCTCTTCAATTAAATAGATTTCACGAGCATTAGCGCGGTCGGCGGAGTCACGAACGGCGCGCTTTTCGACTTCGGTAATTCCGGACGGTATGGCAATGATCATACGCGGACGGGCAATGCGGCTTAGATTGATTTTCCGGATAAAACCACGAATCATGCTGTCAGTCATTTCAAAGTCCGCAATCACGCCGTCTCGAAGAGGACGAACCGTGACAATGTCACGATGGGTTTTCCCAAGCATTTCTTTGGCATCATTTCCAACGGCAACGACTTCGCCGTCATGCGACGACCGTGCAACGATAGATGGCTCGTTAAGTACGACGCCGCGCCCTTTCATGTAAATCAGCGTATTAGCGGTGCCAAGATCAATGGCGACATCGCCTGTTAAAAAATTAAAAAACTTAAATGGCATGATATCTCCAAGCGTTAATGTTTAAAAACTCGTTTCCCCGTAAAAATCATAAACATCCCGTGTTCGTTGCAAGCATCAATGACTTCCTGATCGTGAATACTTCCTCCGGGCTGAATGATTCCAGCAATTCCATATCGTGACGCCAGGTCGGCTGAATCCCGAAACGGAAAAAAAGCATCCGAAGCCAGCGTAGAACCGGTAGCGGAAAGCCCCGCTTCTTCAGCTTTGCCGATAGAAATTTTTAATGATTCAATCCGCGACATTTGTCCAGCACCGATGCCGACCGTTCCCGACTCGTCGCAAAGAACGATTGCATTCGATTTCACATGCCGGACGAGTTTCCAGCCAAGGCGGATCGACGCCATGGTCTGTGTCGGCGGTTTGGTCTCGGTGACGACTCGCCATGCGGCTTCATTTTCATCGGCGATCTGAATCGCCTGCGTGACAAGTCCACGACCAAAATTCCGAAACTCCCATTCACATTGCAAATCGGCTTGAATCGGGACCAATAATCGTAAATTCTTCTTTTTACTTAAAACTCCAAGCGCCTTTTTAGAATATGACGGTGCGACAATACATTCTAAAAATGTTTTTACCAATTCTTCAGCGAGATTCTCATCGATCGACTGGTTGACGCCGACGATTCCCCCAAAATAGCTGACCGGATCAGTCTGAACGGCGCGTTTGTAAGCGTCCGAAAGCGTATGACCTAATCCAAAACCGCATGGATTCGTATGTTTGACGATGGCACAAGCGGGCGTTGAAACATCAAAATCCGAAATGATACGATAGACCGCCATACAATCGATGTAGTTGTTATACGAGATTTCCTTTCCCTGAAGTTGATGAAAGGCTTCCCAGTTCGGATTGCCGGTTGGCGCATAGATCGCCGCCGCCTGATCCGGATTCTCGCCATAGCGTAGCGAACGCAACTTTGCAAAATCCAGCATCAAACGCGAAGGCGCAGACGAAGGCTTTTCCCCCTGAAAAAAATCAGCGATTTCCGCATCATACCGAGCGGTTCCAGCAAATACTTCTGCGGCGAGTGATCGGCGATACTCCGTCGTAATTTCATTCTTTTCCAACCGCTCGCGAAATTCATCATATTGATTCGGACGGGAAAGGACGACGACATTATGATAATTCTTCGAAGCGGCGCGAATCATACTCGGACCTCCGACATCGATCATCTCGACGATTTGATCAGGAGTTTTCTCCACGGAGTGATAAGTTTCCGAAAAAGGATAGAGATTGACAACGACCATTTGAAATGGTTGAACGGATGCCGATTCAAGATCGGCGACATGCGACGGGTCGCGTACATCAGCCAGAATACCAGCAAATACCGCTGGATGAAGGGTTTTTACTCTACCGCCAAGTATTTCCGGAAAATGCGTCAATTCTTCAATTTTCGTGACACGAATTCCAGCTTCTTTTAGCTTGGTAAAGGTGCCGCCAGTCGAAAATATTTCTATCCCACGGGATTCTAGTAACTGGGAAAGTGGGAGGATTCCAGTCTTGTCCCAAACACTAATAATCGCCCGATGGATTTTAAATTCGTTCATTCTCGATTTCGATCCTTCCGTTTAAATGTTTGATTCGCCCTTCACAAAAAGCCTTAATTACCATTGGATAAACCCGATGTTCGACCGCCAGCACGCGTTGAGCCAAAGATTCCAATGTATCGTCAGAACGAACATCAACTTTCTCTTGCCAAATAATCGAGCCTGTGTCATAGTGTTCGTCTACAAAATGAATCGTCACACCGGTGGTCTTAACACCAGAAGCCAGAACGGATTCATGGACTTTCATTCCAAAATAACCTGGTCCGCCAAAATTCGGCAAAAGAGCCGGATGAATATTGATCATCGCGTTTTTATAACGATTGACGACCGGCGCCGGCACGAGTTTTAGAAAACCAGATAAAACGACCAAATCCGTTTCATACCTTGTTAACACAGAAAGTAAAAAATCGGCGTATTCGCTTCCGTCGGAAAATTGTTTCCGATTGATCCAATGTGCTGGAATGCCAGCGGAAGAAGCAATGGAAAAAACCTGCGGCTGAGGATTGTCACTGATCACGCAGACCACTTTCGCAGGAATGTACCCGCTTCGTATGTGTTCCAAGATTGATGAAAAATTCGATCCACGCCCCGAAGCAAAAATTGCTAACCGTTTCAAAATGACTGTTTTCTTCCTCAGTTAAAATAACACGTAAATTTATATATTTAAATAAGGATAAGCAATTAGTCGGAAAGAAATATCGAAGAATTATTTTTTTAGCACAGATGGACAGATTTCACGGACTTTCCGCAATAACTCTTCCAGTTTCTCTTCATCTTCGAAAATGTTAAAATTATCTGTCTCGACAATCAAAATCCGGTTGCGCTTCGATTCTTCACGAATCCACCGTTCATAAGAGAGATTTAACATGTAAATATATTCCGGAGAAATTTCACGTTCAAAATCACGACTGCGTCTTTTAATTCGCGTGATAAGCGTATCGACAGTCGCGCGAAGATACAGAATCAAGTCGGGCTTCTTCAAATAGGAAGTCATGATGTCGAAAAGCGAGCGGTAATTATCCCAATCGCGTTGACTCATATTTCCCATTTCGTAAAGATTGCGGGCGAAAATTTCGACATCTTCATAAATCGTCCGATCTTGAATGGCAGAACCCGGCGCATCGGTCATCTCTTTATGCGTCCGAAAACGATGAGAAAGAAAATAAACTTGAAGATTGAAACTCCACCGCTTCA
Organism: Candidatus Marinimicrobia bacterium CG08_land_8_20_14_0_20_45_22; assembly: GCA_002774355.1. Classification (NCBI taxonomy): domain Bacteria; kingdom Pseudomonadati; phylum Fidelibacterota; species Fidelibacterota bacterium CG08_land_8_20_14_0_20_45_22. The sequence continues at coordinate 12,757 of PEYN01000191.1, forward strand.
TGTTCTCGTAAAAATCTTCGAGATATGGATTATCAATGACGGATTCATAATAGGCGCGCCAGCCGAATCGCTTGGCAATGATATCCGTCATCGTCGTTTTCCCAACGCCGATGTTACCGGCAATGCCAATGAAATATTTCTTATCTTCCAATATTCGCTTCTCCAAGTAACTTCCGTAAAAAAGTGTCTGTATTTTAACAGGCGCCGTGTGAATTAAAAAAGAAAAATAATCTACGATCAGAAGTCCTGAACGTCATCACCGAATCTCTATCTGACTCTGGTCGCCGACGATAAACCGATTGGTGAACGGTTTAGAATCCGCGTCAACGATCTGAACGTCTTTCCCGAGCAGGCTCGCTTCAATCCGAATTTTCTGATTCCGGATCAAACAGCCACATGAAACGATACTGAACTCGATCTCGGAATTCTCGATCTGACAATTTTTATCGATCGAAGTGTACGGGCCGACATACGAGTTGATGATCTTCGATCCGGCTCCGATGATTGCCGGTCCCCGGACATTACTGTTGTGAATCTCGGCGCCCGGTTCGATCACAACGCGTCCAGCAAGATTGCTATGTGCATCGACCATTCCTTCAATACGTGTCTCAAAACTATCCAACACCAGACGATTCGCTTCCAACAAATCTGCCGGTTTGCCGGTGTCTTTCCACCAACCCGTGATCTCCGAATAGGTCACTTTGAATCCTTTTTCTAATAAATATTGATGCGCATCCGAGATTTCCAATTCACCGCGTGCGCTGGGAGAAATCGCATTGACGGCTTCGAAAATGTTTGAATCATAAATGTATATTCCGGTAACGGCAAAATCGCTCTTCGGTTTACTAGGTTTTTCTTCGATGCTGACAATTTGCCCGTCTTTCAGTTCGGGTACGCCGAAACGTTCCGGGTCTTTCACGCGCGCCAATACTAAATGACAATTGGCGCCCGATTCCCTGAACTCATCAATAAACCGGGCAATTCCACCGACAATAATGTTATCGCCAAGATAAAACACGAAAGGTTCATTTTCGAGAAATGGTTGAGCAATGCGGACGCAATCCGCAAGTCCCGAAGGACGTTCTTGCGGAATGTACGTGATATGAAGCCCCATCTGACTTCCATCTTTATAAACGTCTTCGACCTCCGAACCTTCTTTGTTCGTGATGATACCAACATCCGTGATGCCCGCCTTACGGATATACTCAAGAGCATAATTCAAAATGGGTTTATTGGCAATCGGAATTAGGTGCTTGTTTTGCGTATGAGTAATCGGACGCAGTCTCGTGCCATGTCCGCCTGCCGTGATGAGCGCTTTCATTCTTTTCCCTTCTATAAAAATCTGCTATTCCATACAATTAATCGGATTCAGTGTAAAAATCAACTCCCGCCGGAAACTTAGAGAAGCATCCCTGCAAAATCAAGTCCGATCTTGATTTTTTTCGACAACGTGCCCGATTAAATCCAATTCACAGGCTTTATCCATCGTAACGGGTATAATCTTGCCGATTTTCAGGATAGATTTGGAATTTATAAAAACTGAACAGTCAATTTCCGGCGCATCCCAGACACTTCGTCCAACGTAACCTTCTGGATTTTTCTCTTCGATCAAAACGTTCAGAGTCTTGCTAATTTGATTCAAGGCAAATTCGTGCGAAATATCCCACTGGAGTTGCATAACGATCTCTTTCCGACGCTCTTTTTCTTCAGGTGGCACATCGTTAGGTAAATCCGCCGATGACGTTCCCTCTTCTTGCGAATAAGTAAAAACGCCCAACCGCTCAAATCTAATCTCTTCTATGAAATCCAGCAGTTCATTAAAATCCGCTTCTGTCTCGGAAGGAAAACCAACCATGACCGACGTTCTCAGCACAACGCGCGGAACCTCGTTTCGAATCGTCTTTAAAATATGGCGAATCTCTTCCCGATTTTTTCCACGATTCATCAATTTCAGGATTCGGTTGGAAGCGTGCTGAATCGGAATGTCAATATATGGAACCAGCGCCGGATATTTTCCGAATAGACTGTTCATTTCCAGCGACCAAAAATCGGGATGGTTATACATCAATCGCACCCACGGAAACATATCCGCTTGTAAAAGTACTTTCAGTAGATCGATCAACCGAACTTTTCCCGGCAAATCCGTACCGTATCGTGTCAAATCCTGCGCGATTAATATGAGTTCTTTCACACCCTTTTGCCGAAGATATTCGGCTTCCCGCATAAGACTTTGGACGCTACGGCTTTGCTGTTTTCCCCGAATCAGCGGAATTGAACAAAACGAGCATGAATTGTCGCAACCTTCGGCGATCTTCAGATACGCCAGATGAGACGGCGTCAGCAATTCTCGACTCTCTTCGTCGGCACAAAACGACTTCTTTAGAGCAATTGCCTCGACGATCTTGTCAATCGAATGAACGCCATCAATGCGATCCACTTCCGGAATTTCTCTCCGAAGTAAATCGCCATATCGCTGAGACAAGCAACCCATGACGAAAACTTTCCGAACCAATCCGGTCTCCTTCAATTTCAGCGTCTCAAAAATCGTTTCGATCGATTCTGTTTTCGCCTGCTCGATAAATCCGCAGGTATTCACGATGACGATTTCTGCCTCTTCCGGATTTTTCCGAAAGATACAGCCCAGACTCTGCAATTTACCGTTGAGTACTTCCGAATCGACAGTGTTTTTAGGACAACCAAGCGATATGATCGAAAAAGTCGTTCCTTTCATAAAAGGGGTTTTTTCTCGTTGACTGATGAACCGGCTTCAAGAAGCGCGGATACAAATTCTTCTGCATTGAATTCGACGAGGTCGTCGATCTTTTCACCGATGCCGACATACCGAATCGGTAGATTAGTCTGGCGATGGATTGCCAGTGCAACGCCACCTTTTGCTGTGCCGTCGAGTTTGGTTAAAATTATTCCCGTCACGCCGACAGATTTAACGAATTCCTGCGCTTGAACGATACCGTTTTGACCTGTACCGGCGTCGAGGATTAGCCAGATGTCGTGCGGTGCAGTTGGAATGACTTTACCGATAGTTCTTTTGACTTTGGCTAATTCATCCATCAAATTGGATTTCGTGTGTAGGCGTCCGGCGGTATCGATCAGCAAAATGTTAACATCGTGTGCGAGAGCCGATTTTGCGGCATCGAAAACGATTGCCGATGGATCCTTCCCGCGCGGATTCCCCATAAATTCTGATCCGCTTCGCTTCGCCCAGATTTCCAATTGTTCATAAGCCGCCGCCCGAAATGTGTCCGCCGCGGCGATGAGCGTTTTCTTATTTTCCCTTTGGTAAAGCGCCGCCAGTTTCCCGATGGTTGTCGTCTTTCCGGTTCCATTCACACCGACAATGAGAACGACATAAGGTTTTGGCAAGGGAATAGGAACCGATTGGTTTTTACGAATCAGCAACAAAATCTGTTCTTTTAAAATATCCCTCAGATTTGCGGATTCTTTTTTGTCGATCGTTTTGAGATGCTTGATGAGTTCTTCCGTCAAGGCAACGCCAACGTCCGCAGAAAGAAGCGTCTCCTCTATCCGGATCAGCGTATCTTCATCGATCCTGAAATATTTCCCCAACAATGGCAGACGTTGGGCGATACTTCGTCCCGTTTTTGCAAGGCTATTAACCAAACGGTTTTGCGGTGTCGATTCTTTGGATGGATTATCACCGCCGACAATTTTATTGAGAATTTGTTGAATCATCTGGAAAAATCCGTCTCAGGCCGATTTCTTGTGTCGATGTTCCTGAATTACTCGGATAAAAGAGGCGCAATACTGAATCCACGAAATCGACATGGAAGTCAGCGCAACTATCAGTAACGGAAATTTCCAACTTTCCAAAAATTTTGGATAAATAAACGCCATTACTGATAGTGAAGTGAAAATGATTGCGACTTTTCCCATTTTGTTGGATTTTGGTGAAATGTTGCAATTGTTCAACATATAAATTCCCAAAACGGAAATTGTGAAGTCTCGAAAAATCAAAAACAGAAGAAAATACGTAGGCATCATGTCTTTTAAAATCAGGTATAAAATGACGCTGAAAATAACAATTTTGTCCGCTACCGGATCGAGCATCTTACCGAGGTCTGTAATCTCGTTGCTGATTCGCGCCAGCCAACCGTCGAGCATATCGGAGAAGATCGCCGTTAAAATAAAAATTAACGCGATTGTTCCGTTTCCTCTTTGCAGGAAATAGATAATCGGCAATGTTAGCAACGCGCGCGTGATAGAAATCATATTCGACGCCGTCACTAACCGATTCGGACTGATCTCCCCATATTTTTGAACGACTTTTGATTTGACTGATACTTTCTTCGACATCTTTAACTCAATGTTGACACTGCTGTAAATTCCTTAAAGAACCTTAATCCAACCGTTTCTCGCTGTAAAAAATTACTCGCAAGTTCTGAAAAATTTCCATGAAATACAATTTTCCCTTGTTCCATGATCCAAAATTCTTTGGAAAGCGCAACAAGCAAACTAAAATCGTGTGAAATAACGATCAGCGCATGATTTTTTGAAAATTCACCGGCGATTTCGGTTAACTGCGTTCTGCCAATCTTTCCCAAACCGATGGTCGGCTCGTCTAGAATGAGCAAATCAGGCTGTCGCGCGATTCCCAACGATAAAGCAAATCGACGCAATTCACCGCCGCTGAGTTCATATCCGTTTCGTTCCGAGATTGCCGCATAATCTACGGAAAATAGGCTTAATAAATTCCGAACATCCGTAGAAAAATTCGGAATAGAAGGATTCATTTGCGCAATGAGATCCACGGTTTCTACGACGCGCGAACCCAGGAATATTTTTCCCGGAAATTGCGGCAGGTAAACAATTTTCGGACTTTCCAGACTTTTCGTTTCCGGTCCCCACGACGCCCGGATTTCTCCAGAGTTTGGTTGAAGAAGACCGGCAATCATCTGACCAAGACTACTTTTCCCCGAACCAATCAAACCATAAATCCCTATGGGAGAATCGACCATCTGTGTCAAATCAGGAATTTCCAGATGAAATGAATCGTTATTCTCATACCGGCAAACAAGGTTTTTAGCTATAATCTGGATACTTGGGCACATCAGCAAGAACCTTTCATCGGAAAACATTTTGCGTTTCCGTCCACGATTTCGATGCAAAATTTAGTAAGCGCCTTCTCCTGCTCATTTTGCGTGATCCAAAAAATACCCACGCCACTTGCATGGAGCGCTGTAATTCGCTTGATTAAATCGTTTTGTGCTAGAATGTCCAGATATGACGACGGTTCATCCAGTATAAGATAATTTGGTTCGGAGATCATCGTTCCCATCAATGCTAATCGTTGCTTTTCGCCACCCGAAAGCCGATTGGGCGAATCCTTCCGTCGATCTGATAGTCCGATTTCCCCCAAACTATTTCGGACTTTCAGCGTCATCATTTCGATCGGATAATTCTGATTTTCGAGATTAAAAGCAATTTCCCGCTCGATGAAAAAATGAACAAACTGATCTTCAGGATTCTGGAAGAGATAACCAAAATCCGGAATTTCATCATTCGACGACTTCGGAAATTCAATGCGCCCGGAATCTGGCTCCAATATTCCTGCAATCAGTTTGGCGAGTGTGCTTTTCCCTGTTCCACAATTACCAGTTATAGCGACCCAATTGCTTTCGGGAATTTCCAGATTCAGATGGGAAAAAACGGGTTTTTCCTTGTAAGCAAACGAAACGTCAATAAATCGGATGCTCAATCGGACTCCAATATCTCCCGAACCGTTCTTGCGCCAGCGCCTAGATTCTTCAAAATCACCTGTCTCGCGGAATTAGCGGCAAGGCGATAAGCCTCCGCATCGGTCAGCATTCGCCGGATTTGCTGATAGAGACTCTCACTGTTTTCGCAACAGAATCCGCCACCATCACGGATAAGCAATTTCGCTTCGCTTGAATTGTGATACGTCGGTCCAAATAGCACCGGAATTCCTGCAACTGCCGGTTCCATGACGTTATGAATCGAACCGCGAAAACTTCCACCGACAAATGCCAAATCCGACTGATGATATAGTTCAGCAAGAATTCCGACTTTATCAATCAGAACCGCTTTAAATTCGGAAGATTTATCCGGCAACGACGAGAGTCTGCGCGTGAGAATTCCGTTTTCCGAGAGGTCCTCTTCCAGCGTCTCCAACGCATATTCGTTCGGTTCGTGCGGCGCGACAATTACCCGCAACCTACCGAATTCTTTCATACATCGGTAAACAGCCGGCATCAGTTGTTTAGCATCCTGCGGCCAGATGCTCCCAATGATAAAAACAAAACCGTCTTGAAAGAGCCGCCTCTCAAAAGCGGCGACTTTTTCATGGGCGCGGTAAATCACCTGATCGTACCGCGTATCACCGAGTGACAACACCTTGATAGGAACCGTTCCAATCAGTTTAAGAACTGATTCTTTGTGATTATCCGAAATTGCGTAGATATAATCCAGCGAACGATATAGATCGCTGAAAAACGAACGCACAATCGGCTTCCACTTAAGGCTCTTTTCCCGGATTCTGGCAGAAATGAGATACGTTTTTACGTGATGGCGTTGAGCGTTCAAAATCAGATTCGGCCAAAGCTCGTAGGTGACAAAAATGATTTTTTGGGGCTTGAGATTCTGAATAAATCGCCGCGTCCGAAAATATGTATCAAGGGGAAGGTATATAAACAGATCGACTTCCGGAATCCGAACTGCATTCGTGTATCCGCTGGGAGAGGTAAAACTTGCAACGATTAAGATGTCGGGACGAAGCGCTTTTAGCCCGCGAATTACTGGCTTAGCCTGCTCAAATTCACCGAGCGAAGCCGAGTGGATCAGGTACAATTCCTTTCGAGAATATTTATCTCGAAACCGCATCATTTCATTTAAAGTTTGTTTCCTGCCACAAATACCCGTGCGCATTTTCGTATTAAAAAGCGCCGAGAAATAAATGAAAGCGAATGCAATAGGAATAAAAAATGCGTTGTAGATAATGATCCAAAAAATGGTCACTAATTTTCTCCTGTAAGTATTTGTCTGGCGGCAGATAGAATTTCGTCGATCGTGATATTTTCCATACAATATTGATGCTTTCTATAGCAAATTCGGTCGCCTTTTTGGGAACAAGGTCTGCAAAACAATTTCTTCTGAACCGTAATGCTCCTTTTACCGTAGTGTCCGGCTCCCGTTTCGTGCGAAGTGGGGCCCAGAATCAAAACGACCGTCACACCGACCGCTTCCGCGGCATAAGTCAAGCCGGTATCATTTCCAATAACCAATACGCTTTCCTGAAGAATCGCGATGGATTCCTCGAGATTGGATTGCCCCGTGATTCGCGCGATTTTTCCAGATGGTAAATATTGGAGTTCATTTAGATAAGTATCGTTTTCCGAACCAAGATAGACGACAGACACTTGAAATTCCTCATGGATCCGCTTGGCGACTTCTTCCATTTTCGCTAACGGATAGCGTTTATTTTTCCATGCCGCGATGGCCAGAATAACAACAAACGGTTTGCTGATTGCATTTCGGCTCAAAATATCCAATGCTTTTTGTCGAACCGTTTGATGCAGAAAAATTTCTGGCTTCGCATCTTTGGGTTTGATTTCCAGCGGCGCTAATGTTTTAAAATATTCGTTCATCAGCCGGAATGATCGCGGAAACAGATTGATCCAGCAATAAAAAAGAAGAAATCGACGGAGTCGCGGTTTATGATACCGAAGTCTTGGTGTTTTTCGTAGATAGAAGCCGAGAATTTTCGAGCGCAGATTATTGTGCATATCAACGAACAGGTCATATTTCTGCTCCCGAAAATACCGGCACAGCATCAGCCAACCTTTTAGACTGGGTTGAGCCTGATAGGTTATCACGTTGCTGAGAAACGAGTTGCCAACAACAAGGCTCTTAAACTCTTTTTTAACGACAAAATCAATCTGAGCAGATGGAAATCGCTCCCGGAATCGTCTGAAAATCGATGTCAATACGACAATGTCACCTAAAGATGAAAGTCTAATGATTAGGATTTTCTTCGGATCGTTTCGGAACTTCAACTTTTCCTCTGCTCGTTAAACTCGATCAGTCCGATAAGCGATTCTTTCGTGTCAGAATCGGGGAAAATATCCAACGCACTTCGCGCAGAAGTTGAATATTCATGCATTTTCTCCTGTGCGAACTTAAGTCCGCCGTTCCGTTGAACGGTTGCTCGGATATTCCGGATTTCACGCCCTGAAGGATTCTCTCGCAGATTCTTCCGGAGAAGCGTTCTTTCCGATTCCGACAAATTCTTTAATGTATAAATTAGAGGAAGCGTAATTAGATTCGACTTAATATCTCTGTCAACAGGTTTTCCAACTCGCCGCTTTTCACCAGAAAAATCGAAAAGGTCGTCTTTGATCTGAAATGCCATGCCCAGATTTCTACCATACTCGTAAAGATGCGCCGTCTGTTCGTCCGTCCCGTTCACGGAAATAGCGCCGATCTTACAAGATGTGGCAAAGAGACAGGCGGTTTTCGCCCAGATCATGCGATAATAAGAATCTTCATTTATGCCATTCGTCATACTTTTTTCAATTTGGTAAATTTCTCCTGAACTGAGCAATTCAGAAGTTTCGCTCAGTAGTTCAAGCGCCTCAAAATTTCGAAGACTTAACATACTTCTCAGCGATTTACTAAACAGATAATCGCCTAAAAGCACTGATACTTTGTTTTTCCAAATTGCATTCACAGTCGGTTCGCCGCGTCGAGTGATAGAATCGTCAACAATATCATCATGCACCAAAGTCGCCGTGTGCAGCATTTCAACAATACTCGCTGAAATGCTGGAAATCCGGTTCGGTCCACCGCAAAGTTTTGCCGATAGTAGCAAAAGCGCCGGCCTTAGGCGTTTACTGTTTTGTTTGATGAGGTAGTGCGTCATTTGTTCGATCAAATGAACGTCCGATCGCAATGCCGATTCGAACTCTGTCGCAAACCGACTCATCTCATTCTCTATCGGTCGAAGCAATAGTTTTAATGTCTGGTTCATTACATACCCAGTCCCATAGCGGCTTTTAAACCGCCACCGCCTTCTCAGACGAGCGAAGCGCAAACCGGGAAACGATTATACTCAGTTCATATAAAAACACCAATGGAATAGTCATGACTATCATGCTAAATGGATCGGGCGGTGTGATTGCCGCCGCCAAAACAAGAATGGCCATAAAAGCATAACGCCACGACCTTCGCAAAAAACTTGGCGACACGAGTCCCATTTTTGTGAGAATATAAGACACTACAGGCAATTGAAAAATCAATCCGGTCCCGACGATCAACTGCGTGACAAACTTGGCATAAAACTCGATGGAAATATTTTTTTGAACATCCGGCACACCGACTCCGATGAGAAATTTCATCGCGAAAGGAACCAGCACGGTATAAGCAAACAGAGCGCCCAATAGAAAAAATGCCGTGATGCTGACGACTAACCACGGACCCCAATTCTTTTCTTTTTGGTAAAGACCTGGCGCGACAAACGCCCAAAGCTGGTAGCCAAGAACTGGAATCGAAAAGACGATTCCAACAACAAATGCTATCCAGAATTTCAGCATCAGCAGACCCTGAACTTTCAGAACCTGAATTTTCATATCCAATTCTTTAGAGGGTTCAATCAACAAATTGAGGAAGAAATCTGAGAAAAAAAATCCGGCGATTGTGAATACAAAAACGGCGATAAGAATCTTGATCAGACGCCAGCGAAGTTCTTCCAGATGGTCTAAAAATCCCATCTCAGTAGAATCTTCGGAGGAATCTTTGCGGCTATATTTCATTGATTTATCAGTCATCTTCATAATCCGGTAGTCCCATTCTTAACCCAACCCGGATCTCTTCCATCTCGCGCTCTATTATCAAAATCACACACAAATAAAAAATAACGGCTTATCCAAAAACCCACTCATCCAAGCATATCAACAAAATCGTGGCAATCCAGCTTCCATACAACTAATCCGGAAGCCACTATTAACCGAATTGTTTCTGAAAATTTTCGTAGTTGGTGATAATGAGCTTTCGACCTTTTCTCTGAACGAAGCCTTTTTTCTGGAGAAGATTGAGCATCCGCGAAACCGTTTCTCTGGAAGTGCCAGCCATATTGGCGATGTCTTGCTGATACGGCAGATTTTCGATGACGACTTGCCCCATCTTAATGACGCCTATATCTTCCGCAAGGCGGATAATACTCATCGCGATTCGGTTTTCCGCATCGCTAAGCGAAAGACCTTCGATTTGTTGGTCGGATTTTCTGAGACGACGAGCAAGTTCCTGAAGCAAATTGATAGCGATTTTCGGATGTTTTTCCAGCAAATCAAGAAAATCACCGCGTTTGAGAATAAACACTTCCGTATCTTCGAGGGCAATGACATTTGCCGACCGGCTTTCACCGTCAAATATTGACATCTCACCGAAGAAATCACCCTCGCCGAGAATCGAAAGAATAACCTCTCTCCCATCGTCGCTAAGCCTGGTTATTTTCACGCTTCCCTTATTCAGGAAAAATAGTGTATCCCCGACATCTTCTTCCATCAGGATAACATTGTTTTTCCGGTAAATACGTTTTTGCATCAATTCAGTGATTTTCTCAAGTATATCATCCTTGAGTTCAGAAAACATCGGAATATCTTTTAAAAATAGATGGTTCATTTATTATTCTCCCTACACATTAAGTAATAGTCGCCCATAAAATTGACAAGGAATATTTTCTCCAATGCCCAACGTCTATTCGGTTTTTCTCTTCTTCCCATCTTTTGGTTTTGTGAATTTGGCAATGAGTTCCGGAAGCGCTTCAAAAACCTTCCCCAGCCCGACTTCATTGCTTTTCAAGCGATGAATTTTTACCTCATCCCTCGACACCGTAATGATCGCGATGGGTTCGATAACCGCTCCGCCACCCGTTCCACTCGCATTTCCCTTATCCTTGCTGTCCGCCGAACCGGCTCCCGCTCCAAATCCCAGCGAAATCTTGGTAATGGGAATCACAGTAGTCTCACCAACCTGAATTGGTTTGCCGACGACTGTCTCCGAAGTGACGATGTCTTTCAGCCGGTTCAGTAGCGCGTCAATGATTCCTTCCAACATGTCTTTTTCTCCTCTTTTTAAAAATTTGAACGATCAATTTTCCAGCAATAAAAATAACGATTCTTACAACATGAATCAAACGAATTGAACCAATCAGATCAATTGTCCCTAAAAACTTTTTTTCAACAAACGATGGCTCGATCCGAATCTTCTGCCCAAACTGAAGCCATTCATGTAGTGAATAGTAGGCACCCATCAAATAGCCAGTCGCGGCTGGATTATCCAGACCAATCTCCAAATCAGCGGCTATGTTTACTTCCTTCGGTATCTTCAAAAAGCGTAGGACAACCGCTTTCCCGATCGAAATCCATTCATGAACAGTAAACAGCGGCGATTTTTCCTTAGACTTTTCGGGCTTTTTCGGCTTTGATTTAGCAACTTTTTTCTTTTTTGATGGAAATTTCCGCAGGATACAAATTTTACTATTCGCGACAACTAAAAAGATTTTTAATACATCCGCTTCAAACTGAACCATGACGCCGACAATTCCGCCGAAAAACATGACCCGAGTAAAAACTTTCTTTTTATCAGGAATCATTGTTAGACGAATCACAAACACCGTTTGAGTGATAAAAATCAAAAACAGGAGAAAAATCATGGCTAAAAGCATCGTCATAATCAGTTTTAGGAAAAATATCACCGTATTCTCCGTTTTTTCATTTGAAAATCTTCATCATTATAAATAAATTTCCACACTTTTTGATAACTTTTGAAAGGAGTTCAATGAGCAAAAAAAGAAGTGTACAAAAACGTATCCGTCAGGCTGAGAAATCCAGACTGCGCAACAGACAATATAAATCGATCATGAAATCCATGATCAAAAAGGTAAAAGCCGCCGCTACGAAAGCCGAAGCCGAACCTCTGTATCGCGAGGCTGTATCCATCATCGATTCGATCTCGGGAAAAGGCGTTCTTCACCGCAACAACGCCGCGAACAAAAAGTCCAAACTCGCCGATATTATCAATAAGTTGCCCTAACGATCTCTTTATCATTTCGGCTATTCGTCTAACTTTTATATTTAATCACTCGTTCGATAATTTGGAGCCTCTTTACTGATTTTCACGTCGTGAGGATGACTTTCCTCAATGGAGGCACGCGTCACTTTGATGAATTTTGCGGATTTTTGTAAATCCGCAATTGTCCGTGCACCACAATATCCCATCGACGACCTGAGCCCGCCTGTCAACTGATGAACGGTTTCATATAACGCTCCTTTGTACGGCACAATCCCTTCAATTCCTTCCGGAACCAGTTTCTTCGTTTCCTCGGATTCTTGAAAATATCGGTCTTTGCTTCCTTTTTCCATCGCGGCAATTGAACCCATACCTCGATACGACTTATAAACACGTCCTTCATATAAAATTGTCTCGCCCGGACTTTCCTCCATCCCGGCTAATAGCGAACCGAGCATTACCGCATTCGCACCAGCGGCAAGTGCTTTCGCAATATCTCCGGAATATCGGATTCCACCATCGGCGATGATTGGAACTCCGGACTTTACTGCTTCTTCGGCGCAATCCAAGATCGCCGAAAGTTGCGGCACTCCAACACCCGCAACAATTCGGGTCGTGCAAATCGCTCCCGGCCCAATCCCAACTTTAACGGCGTCGGCCCCAGCGTCGATCAGTTCACGTGTTGCTTCGCTGGTAGCAACATTTCCGGCAATAACATCCATGTTTGGAAAACGCTTCTTCATCTGACGAACCGTTTCGATCACGTTGCGCGAATGTCCGTGTGATGTATCGACGACCAGAACATCAACTTGAGCATCAATCAAACGCTCAGATCTCTCGAGAAAATCGCCAGTAACACCGACAGCCGCGCCAACACGAAGACGCCCGATCGAATCCTTGGCGGCGTTCGGGGATTTTTTCTTCTTCAGAATATCCTTAACGGTAATTAATCCTTTTAAACTGCCCTGCTTGTCGACAATAAGCAATTTTTCAATCCGATGTCGCTGAAGTATTTCCTCCGCTTTTTCCAAAGTTGTCCCAACGGGAGCGGTGATCAGGTTTTCGCTGGTCATCCTTTCTGAGATTTTTTGTTCAAGATTCGTCTCGAAACGGATATCGCGGTTTGTTAAAATGCCTATCAATTGACCGCCATCGACGATTGGAATTCCTGAGATCGAATACTTCGACATGACTTCCAGCGCTTCCTTGATAGTCTTGTCCGAAGAAAGTGTGATTGGTTTAACTATCATTCCACTTTCGGAACGTTTGACTTTATCAACTTCCATGGCCTGCTCCTCAATCGACATATTTTTATGCAATATTCCGATCCCGCCTTCTCGAGCGATAGCGATTGCCATTGCGCCTTCCGTGACTGTATCCATAGCCGCACTGACGATGGGTACAAACAGTTCAATGCGCGCAGTCAAATGCGTCGTCAGGCTGACCTGCTTGGGGAGAACATCCGATTTTGCCGGAATTAACAAAACATCGTCAAATGTAAATCCCTCTCGAACAATTTTTTTCAGATTCATAAAAAACCTTTTTTGGAAAGAGTTCAAAAAGTTAATCGTTAATCGAAGTCCGACGAACCGTTTCAATGAAGGCGGTATCGGAGAAAAATTCTTCGCTTTTTTCCAGATCCGGATAAAAAATTCTATCTTCATCAAGGTGCTTAACCATCGATCTTATCTTCGCGTGTCCTAATCGCGTGCCGATACCTCCCGCGAGTGGTTTACGAAAATCCATCCCTTGTGCTGAAGCCAACAGTTCAATCCAGACTATTTTTCGCGTATTTTCGACGATTTGAAAAAGTTTTAGACAAGCGTTCGGCGCCATACTGACGTGATCTTCCTGATTGGCAGATGTCGGGATCGTTTCTACCGACGCCGGAGTCGATAACGTACGATTTTCGGCGCACAGAGCCGCAGACGTTACATGAGCGATCATGAAACCGGAATTGACGCCGCCCGATTGCGTTAGAAACGCCGGCAGTCCGCTCATCGCCGGATCGACTAAATTTGAAATCCGCCGTTCGGCGATATTCGCCAATTCCGCTAATGCGATGGAAAGAAAATCAGCCGCCATTGCCAGCGGTTCTGCATGAAAATTTCCTCCGCTGAGCACTTCTCCCGCTTCGGCAAAAACGAGCGGATTGTCCGTCACCGCGGAAAGCTCGTTCTCGACAATTTTCTCCACGAATTGAAGTACGTCACGAACAACGCCAATAACCTGAGGCGCACATCGAAAACTGTATGGATCTTGCACCTTGGGACAATTTTTATGTGACTGAACTATTTCGCTGTTCCTTAAAAAATTCCGAATATGACGAGCAGATTCCTGTTCTCCACTCTGTCGACGGACTTCATGGATTTGCGAGCGGAATGGGACGTCGGTAGCCAATATCGCCTCAACACTCATCGCCGCCGCGAGTTCGGATAACAAAATGATATCTTGTGCCCGCAAAAACGCAAGCGTCAACAATGCGGTTGAATACTGTGTCCCATTGATCAGCGAGAGACCATCTTTCGGTCCTAACCGAACCGGTTTATATATTCCTTGATCGATCAACTCATTCGCGTTTTTTCTCTGCCCATTATAAAAAACTTCACCCTCGCCGATTAACGGCAAACAAAGATGCGCCAACGGAGCCAAATCACCGCTTGCGCCGACAGAACCGCGCGCCGGAACAATTGGAAAAATATCTTTATTTAAAAATTCAACCATTTTTTGGACAATCTCCAACGAACAACCGGAAAATCCCATCGCAAGGCTCTTGACTTTCAAAAACATCATCAATGCCACGATCTCGGAATCAATCGGTTTTCCGACTCCACAAGCATGACTACGAAGCAGGTTGATTTGCAACTGTTCCAGATCGTCCGCGGGAATATTAACCTGAGCAAGTTTTCCAAATCCCGTATTGATCCCGTAAATGGTTTTCCCAGATTGGATTTTTTCCAGAACGACCTGACGAGCCGTTTGAATCCGGCTCATTTCGCTTTCGGATAATGTGACTTTTGTTCGCCGATTCAAGAACCGGGTAACTTTCTCCAGCATTTTGTCTTTTTTCATTAGTTTTCGTTTCTTTTTCACGCCGAGAAGTTATTAAACAACTGGTAATCAATCAAGAACTACATCGTCGGAGAATGTACGCTTAATTAGCCGGATTTTCCGCCAGATGCCAACCGACCCCTTGATTATCTCAAAAGAATCATCTAAATTAATTTCAGGCTGATGAGGTCACAATGAAAAAAATGAAATTCTTATTCGCTCTCGGGATTCTCTTGACGACTGTATTCGCCCAGCAGGCGATTCAGATCAGCGACGTCGTTGTCGCGCAGCTCGATAACGATCTTCTTCGGATTACCGTTGAGGTCGAAAACATCTCCCAAAAATCAATCGGCGAGATCAGTGGCGTGATCGATATTTTGGACAATTACGGAAAAACCATCGACAAAAAAAGTCTGTCAGTTGTCAGCATTCATGATGTACCGTTGGAATCGGGAAAAAGCCGTGAGAGAAGCATCGTTATCACACAGCGTCCGAATATGTCAGGTGCGGTGCGCTACCGCGTGACCAAGTTACGGTTTTTCGGAGATCAGACAGTTTATATGGTTTGCCCGTACTGCAACGAGATCATTCCGACGGAATAATCAAGCGCTTCGTTAACTCATTAATCCATTTTTTACTATCACGGATAAACTGTTCCACTTCTTTTCCGGAGTAATTCAATTGAAGCATTCTTGTAGCGATAAACGCTGAAGGAATCGGCACGTATTTTCTTGTTTCATCGCGGTAAAACTCATCCAGTCCTTCGATTAATTCGCGCGACGGCGCAGGCTGAATCAAATCTTTGAATGTCGAATCCGCAACCCGGGAGTCGATCGACACCGCTTTCAATTCATAAAAAAGTTTTCCATCGAGCAAACCGCTCAGATACGCGCTCTTGATCCAAACTGCATATTCCGGATATTCTCGTGTTACTTTCGTTACGGAAATCCAGTCATATCCGTCCCAAAAAACTTTGTTTTCCTGAGCATTTCCATTTATAAACAGAACGAAAAAAATCAACCCGTAACTCAGCTGTTTCATTTTACCTCATTGATTTATTTTAAATCATTGCGTTTTTCGGATATTTTGCGTCTTTCCGTTGAAAGTAAATGTTGAGTGATCTTCAAAAATGTCTCGTAAAGCTCTTTTAGGTCTTCATGGCTCTTCAGAAATTCGAGGTGTTTTTCGATCGTTTTCAGGTCGCCGCGAGCCGCCGGTCCAGTCAACGCATCCAATAACGGCCTCTGCCAGCCAACTTCGACCGATTGTTCGGAAAAACCTTTTAGCAATAGATTTGATAGTTCCTCCGATAAGCCTTTTTCCCTGCAGAGGTTTTTCACTACGGCGATCAGCGAAACCGAATAGTTCTGTAAAAAAACTGCCGAAACGTGAACCAACTGCTTTTGTTCAGACGTAAGCGGTAAGCCTAACTTCCCGATTTTAGAAGTTAACTGAATGAGTTCAGAATCGATCTCTCCTTCGCATGCAAATATTCCCGTTGAAAACCGCTGAATGCCCGTCTCAATGTCCGGCGCGCTGAGCACCGGATGACACGAACCGACCCGACAGCCGCGCTTTTTGAGCGGTTTTAAAATTTCCGAATTTAAAAATCCGGATGTATGAAACGCCAAACATCCGTTAAAATTGACTGGTAATTTGGCAAGATTCTGCGCAACGGTTTCAATCGCATCGTCAGAAACCGAGATAATCAACCAATCTGTCGGTTTATCGAAATCGCCAATCTGTGTCGTGGTCACTTCAAACCGAATCCATTTTTCGGCTTGTTCAAGCCTTATTGAAGAGCGATTCCATAAAAATTGTGGAATCAAACCGTTCTTTTGAAGATGATATGCAAAAGAAATCCCGATGCGGCTGGCTCCGAAAATACTAAACGTGTGATGGGCGCATATCATTTTCGGTACTTTCTGATAAATCGATTAAAGTTCAAACACAGCCGCCGATAAATATCCGACCACCTGATCGCCGAGGCCGACCGTATCGCCCAAATTCCGGTAGTCCAGCGTCTTACATCTGGCTTTCCCCAAAATCTTGGCATATTTAAGCAACGTCAGGATCGGCGCTAATCCGCAGGCTTCCAGCGAGTTGTTCTCATAACCGGATTCCAACGCGCTTAAATCATATTTTTCCAAAAGTGAAATAAGATGTTTGTCCATTTTAACCGCTTCTGGATACGGATGATAATGAGAAAGATCCGAACTCGCCACAACGACGAATTCAATCTTTTCAAAGACTTCCGCAAGGATAAGCGCAAATTCATCGAGTTCGTTCATGGTCGCCGAGCCAATGACGATTGGAATAAGCGAAAACTCAGGGAAAATACATTGAAGAAACGGAAGTTGAACCTCGATCGCGTGTTCAGTCTGATGCCCTTTCACCGAACGATAAACGACTCCGCCGCGTTCGGTCAGCAGGTCGCAGATTTTCTGATCGACCGGAATTTCGCCCATCGGCGTTTGGTAGGCTTTCCCTGAAAAAACCGAAATCCCCCGGAAATATTCATGATGACTCGGAGCGATCACAACGATTTTTGAAAACGGGTGCTTCCGTAAAAAACGATAACCGACAGCGGCAACCGGTCCCGACGCGACATATCCGGCATGCGGTGAGATGATCCCAAACAAACGCTTCAACGTAATGATCGATTCCGACGCCGACTCCAGATATTGAACGACTGCCTTCTCGAGCGAGGTGGCGTTCCCTGGATAAAACGTGCCCGCAACGGCAGGCTTTCTTATCGATTTCGGATCAACCTTCATACTTCACCTTTTGTATTAAAGGTAGCCTACAAATAATTCAAAGTCAAGCGTCGATTTACTCCTCTCGAAGAACGGGTTGAATAGCCGCTTTTCCAAACTTCCGATGAATCTGTTCCCATATTTTCCGGTTGATTATTATCTCCAACAAAATATGTTCATCGGAATATTTTTCGGACAGGATAAACGCATGGTCCCGAACATAGGCAATATCGCGAACCTCCGATAGCGGAATCTGAATCATCATTTGAATTTCCATCTTTTTTAACTCCGCAATGACAGCACGCCGCAGATCATCAGTCTTTAAGCGGTTCAACGCCGATAAAAAGACCGCATCTGGATAGATTCGTTTCGCATCCGAAAAAATCTCTTTATCCATCCGATCGATCTTGTTAAACACGACGATTGACGGTTTGTGACTGACCTTCAAATCTGCCATTACTTCTTCAACAGTTTGTAGATGAACTAAACATTGCGGATGGCTGATGTCAGCAACTTTCACAATGAGATCGGCTTCTTCGATTTCCTTCAGCGTGCCTCGAAACGAAGCGACCAGATGATGCGGCAATTTACGGATGAAGCCGACCGTATCACTGAGCAAAATCCGGTGAAATTTATCGAGTTGGCATTGTCGGACGGTCGTGTCTAATGTAGCGAATAATTTATCCTCGACGAGAACTTCCGAGCCTGTGAAAAGATTCATAAGTGTAGATTTTCCCGCATTCGTATAACCGACGAGCGAAACATTGTAATTTCCGCGTCGACTTTTTCGCTGTACCACGCGATCGTTTTCGATCCTTTGCAGTTCTTTTTTCAATCGGGAAATGCGAACTTTGATCAGCCGTTTGTCCGTTTCTATTTGCGTTTCGCCCGCTCCGCCGCGCACATTGATTCCGCCGATCTGCCGCTCCAGATGCGTCCAGCGACGTGTTAACCGTGGAAGCAGATATTCAAGCGTTGCCAGTTCGACCTGCGTTTTCGCTTCGCGCGTCCGCGCATGGCTGGCAAAGATTTCTAAGATGATTCCGCTTCGGTCGCGGATTTCCATTTCCAAAGCACGTTCAAGATTTCGCATCTGCGTTGGCGACAGGTCATCATTAAAAACGATCTCGTCGATTTTGAGTTCTTCAAGCAGATTTTTAATCTCGGCAACTTTTCCGCTTCCAATGAAAGTCGCCGGATCGATTCGTTTGAGCGGAACGGTCAGAATTTCACCATCGTAATTCAGCGTTGCGACTAACAATCGTAGTTCTTCCAGTTGCTCCGCAATGGTTCCGGATGACTGATCGGCTGTCACTGCGCCAATCAAAAGCACCCGTTCCATTTCCTGACTCTGCTTCTCAGGAATATTATTCATCATGGATTTGTCTCTTCTGAAATGTTCACGCGGTTGATTCTTCCAATATAGGTTTCCAACGCGGCAATAATTATCGCTATAACTAAGAGGAGAATCGTGTATTCGCGATTCAAATTCATCGGTAGGGATTCATTGCCTTGCTCGGCTTCATAAACGGCAATTCTCGATGGCAGGAAATCGCCAATCTCACGGAAATCCCCCTCATCGAAAAATTCTCCGATACATTCCGACTCTGGAATATTAGCCGCGAATGAAAATACACGCCGATTGCCGGACGCTACTCGATAGATACCCGCTGTGGCACAATCGGAAAAACTGAATCCCGAACCTTTGTCTCTCCGTGGATGAATTTCCTTCCCAGTCGGCGTTGCCACGACCAAATTGGTGACGTTCTGAGTTCCCGCAAATTCAAACCGAACCGTATCGCCGCAGAAATAACTTGTCCGCTGACCGTTTTTCCCAGCCGCGTACAGCGCCGCACGACGGACCAGCGTTGGAAATAGGCCTGTCAACTGGAAATCGGTCCAATTCGGATTTGGCGCCGTCGCAAAAGTCAGGATGAGTCCGGTTCCTCCGATCGTCTCGATCAGGAACGGGGTTCCATCATCGAATCCGGCGAGAATCGTCTGATTCTCGTCCGTCAGAAATCCCGGAACGACAAAGAAGCGCGGCGAGTTTTCCAACCGTTCTTTCTTCTGCCATAAATCCCGAAAAACAGGATGCCCGGATTTTAGCGAACCGAGTTTCAAATAAGAATCGCCGGATGATTTTCGCGTATCTCTCCACTTTGGAAGATCGAACGGCTCCGACCATGTACGATTAAAATTTTCTGGCTGGCAATGTTCGCCAGGAAAGACTATTAATCCGCCACCGCTATCTAAAAAGTTGCCGATATTTTCCCGAAACGTTTCGGGAATTCTGTCAACATCGCCGAACAAAAGTGCGTCGTATTTCCGAAGATTTTCCGCCGGCAGTTGCGATTCCGTCGTAAACTGGATGTCGAACCGTGAGCCGTTTTTCGCTTCCAGCGCTTTGATGAAATATCGCGCATCCGATAAATTTTGTCCGATGATCAAAATCCGAATCGAATCCGGAACATTCATCACAAAATAGCGTCGGTTATCTAAGGGCAAATCGTCATCCGGCGTTTCAGCAAAACCTGACAAATATCCGGCGCTTTGTGAAGTCCATTCAAACGAGATGTCCGCCGAACCACGTCGCGGGACCGAAACAACGCTTTGTCCGACGCGTTCGCCTTCGATAAAAAGCGAAACCGGCGATTCTACGGACCCCGGCGTCCAATTCGTCAGAACCGGCCGAATCGTCGCCGATTTGCCCGCTTCGACGATCTGGTCGGGAATTTCGATCCGTGAAATCCCGATGTTATATCCTTCCCGGTTCACAGGAAGCAAGAGAAATCGGGCTCCCAGTTTTTCCCGAAAAGGCTGAAGCGGATTAATCGTTGGTACGCTCGTTTGCCATGAACTTTTCTGAAAATCGCTGGCGATCCAGACGGCGACGGACGCTTCGGGATATTTTTCCATATTCTCCATCACCGTTTGAAGTGCGACATCGAGCTTTGCCGCAAGTGGTTTGATGGATAAACCGTCAATTGCGCGCTTCAAATGAGCAGAGTTTTTAACAAACCCAACATCACGTATAACCTTTGGCTCGGTGGCATCGATTAGATGAACCGTGACGGGAAATTCAATCTCGGAGAACGCTGTTTGAAGGCTGTTTTGAGCAATTTCCAAAAGATTCTGACCTTCGACGGCTTTGCCCATGGAAACAGAACAATCAAGAATCAGATAAACTATTGTGCCTCGTCGAATTGTAAAATCACCGGCAAAATTCGTTCGATACGGGCGCGCAAATGCCAAAATAATGGATAAGACCAGCAAAGTCCGAAGAATCAGTAGAATAATCTGGCGCAGTTTGAGTCGCCGAATGACATCGTTTTCCAATTGTTTCAAAAACCGGATAGAACTGAACTCTACGGTCTGAAACCGCCGACGCCCAAACAGATGGATGATAACGGGAATTGCCGCCAGCGGAAGGAAAAAAAGGAAAAACGGATTAACGAAAGACATGAACAGCCAACCGATTCACCACTGTTTATCTCATTAAAGCGTCCATGAGTATGCTTCCGATCAACGGAATAGTAATATTATCGTCGAATTTCCACGACATCAATTCTACCAAGCTCGTTGCAACCGCTCCAACGGCTTTTACCCAAAACGGAACGCCGGGAATCCAAAAAGTTACTAAGAGCCCGGACAGAACAAACGCGAGCGAACCTTCCAGCGTCTTGTTATGAATAAGACGGATTTTACCGAAAGCCATCCCGATAAGAGCCGCTGATGGATCGCCTATCGTTAGAAAGAAAAGAGAAATCGTCGCAATTTCTTTCGGAAAAAAGTAAATCACGATCAAACTGCCAAGAAACACGTAACTCGCTCCGGTTAAGTAATTCTCCTTCTCATGCGGCCGAACCATCCAACCGAATATCTTAACATAGAGCCGTTTGCATGATGGAATTGTCATGCGTAAAACTTCGGCGACGAGGATGATCAGCGTCATCAATCCGATGACGATCAGACCGGTTTTCCTTGGAAAAAAAAGACAATAGAGTAAAGGAATGAGCGAGGAAATGTAGTGTATCGCTTTTCTGGCTAATTCGCCTTCGTAAACTTTATTCATGCTTTGGCTTTTTTGCTAAGGGTTGTAAAAGCACGCGCGGGATCAGATTCGCCGAAAACGGCTTTACCGGCAACTAACAGATCCGCACCAGCGGAAACCGCAACAGCGAGCGTTTCCAAGTTGATGCCACCATCTACTTCTATCAGAAAACCATGTTTTTGCGAAGCGGATTTTGCCAGCCTGACCTTTTCCAGCGCGCTTTGAATCATTTTTTGTCCTCCGAAACCGGGATTTACCGTCATCACCAACAAATGATCGATCATTGACAAGAACGGTTCAACGTCTAAAAACGGCGTCGGAGGATTGATCACCAATCCCGCCCGCGCTCCCAACGACCGGATTCTTTCCAATTCGTTCGGAATGTCCTTTGTCGATTCGACGTGAATGATGACGGTATCACTTCCGGCGTTAACAAACTGTTGAATATATTTTTCTGGATTCTCAATCATCAGATGAGATTCGAGATGAAGCGTAGTAATTTTTCGGATTGCGGAAACGATGAACGGGCCGATGGTGATATTCGGAACAAAATGGCCGTCCATAACATCGAGATGGAGACGTTTGGCTCCGGCGGATTCCACAAGACGAATCTGCTGTTCAAGATTCGCAAAATCGGCGGAAAGCAACGAGGGAACGATTTGAATCATCCGCATTTTATTCTTCTCGACCTATCGTTGTCACATCCAAATTAATCAAAATCGGATTGTCCATCAATTTACCGGCTTCCGGTTTTTGTCCGATCACGGTATATGGCGTTAAATCCGGATTCTGGATGTATCGGATTTTACCTATTTGATGTCCTGCTTTTCTGATAATTTTTTTAGCTTCGTCGAGATTCAATCCGAACAGGTCGGGAACTTCTAATTGTTTGTCCGGCGCACCTTTACTGACCGTCAACCAAATATGTGTATTCGTCGAGATCATCAGTCCGGGCGAAATCGATTGCGCACTGACCACACCGACGGGTTTGTCGGATGAAAATTGAGACACGACGGAATCAACGGTTATGCCCCAACGGTCTAACTCCAGATCGGCGGCTTTCAAAACTTTCCCAATCAATTTCGGCATTGGGAAATAGCGTTCGCCGCCTGAAATAATCAGTTTGACAATTCGTCCTTTCTTCACCTTATAACCAGCAGGCGGTTGCTGATCGATAACCGTTTGCGGCGGGAAGTCAGAATTTTCCAGCGTATCGCTCACAACCGATTCGAAGCCGTTGCTTTCCAGAATCGCTCTGGCTTCCGGCAGAGGCTTGTACCGAACGTCGAGTAGTTCATATTCCCTTCCATGCCGGACGTAAAGCGGCAGGATGAGTTTGTCCATCAGTACACTAAAAATGACTGTGAAGATTGCAAATGCCGCGAGAAACCGTAATAAATTTTTTGTGTGAATCCTCATATTTTTATCCTAAAAACCAATTCATTTTTCCTGCGATGTTCCGGACGAAGCTTTGTTCAGACGAACGGCAAAACTACCAGTAAATCCATGACGATGTGGAAAAATCTGAACGGCGCCAGAATCGTCGCAATACGTCCTCTCAACCCATTTTTGCGCTGGCTGAACGGAAAATTCAGGATGGCTAGTCAAAAACTCACGAACGATATTCCAATTTTCTTCAGGCTCCAGACTGCATGTACTGTAAACAAGCGCTCCGCCAATGCGGACAAATTTTGACATATTTTCAAGAATCTTTATCTGTAAATAGCACACCTGCTTCATGTGATGAGCCGTTCGGTTCCAGCGCAAATCTGCTCGCCTTGACAAAACGCCTGTGCCGGTGCAAGGGGCGTCGATCAACACTTTATCTGCTTCTGGAAACGCATCACGGCTCGCATCCGCCACACGATAATTTATCGAATCAATTCCTAAGCGGAAGCACTCATTTTTCACAAGCTCCAATTTCTGTTCATTGATGTCAGATGCGTAAACGGTGGAACGATTGCCAGTCAACTGGGCGATCAGAGTCGATTTTCCACCCGGAGCGGCACAGACATCAATAATCGTTTCGCCTTCTTTCGGAGAAAGTAATAGAACGGCGAGCGCCTGATTGTAATCCTGAACCGAACAACCGCCTTCCCTGAAAAAGTCGCTTTTCAGCAAAATACCGGGACGATTGACCGAAAAGAAGTGGATTGGTTTTTCTGAAATAATCTTCACCGTTTGTTTCTGACGCGCCAGTCGTTCCTCCGTCATACTCCAAGAAAAACGGATAGGATTGTGACGGAAGCAAATCGGCTGATAAGAATTATCAAATTCAAGGATTTGGCGGGTCGATTCCTCGTCAAAATTGGCGATCCAACGTTTCACCAACCAATTTGGATGCGAAAACTCAATGCCGAGCCGCTCGGTTTCATCGGTAATTCTACTCAGCGATTTTCGCCAATCAGTCTCTTCGGGCAAATTTCTCAACACAGCATTTATCAATGGAACGAGGTCGGGGCGTTTCAACTCCTTGGCGGCTTCGACAGTTTCATAGACAAGCGCGTGCGGCGGTGTTTTCAACACGACAAACTGAAAGGCGCCAACGCGCAATAAGTGAATTGCCGTCATTTCGATCTGGCTAAATTGGCGATTCAGCGAAAAGGTTAAAATATAGTCCAAAAGTCTGCGATATTGTATAACACCCTTGACGAGTGCGTAAATAAAATCGCGGTCTTCTTGAGAAAATTCGATAGTCGATATAAATTCTGAAACGCGTGTCTCAAAATCGGACGGGCGCCTATGAAGCGAGTTAAGGATTTCTACGGCGGCGGTTCGGGCTTTCATCTGGAAAATATATCTCCAACTTTTCCCTGATACCCTCGCAGGAATTCATCGATCGAAAGCGGTTTTTTCCCTTCCGATTGAACTTCCTTGGGAAACAAAATTCCGTCGCCGGTTTGAATTCCCAACCAATTTTTCTTGCGGATTACGATGGCGCCGTGAGTTTTAGAATTGCCCCCGGATTTAGCGACCGCCGACAAAAACTTGATGCGTTTCTTCCCAAAAAAGGAATACGCGCCGGGCGTGGGCGAAAGTCCGTGAATTAGATTCTTGATAGACAGGGCACCTTTTCTCCAGTCGATTTCGCCCATTTCGGGGAAAATTTTCGGCGCCTGTGTAGCCAATTCATGTCTCTGCGGTATCGGCTCGAGACGTTTTTCTTCGATCTCGTTTACAACGCGCACGAGTGACTCACCCCCCAAACAGGACAGTTTTTCATAGAGCATGCCGAATGTGTCCTCCGGTAAAATGGCTGTTTTCTTCTGAAAAAGAATATCACCGGTATCGACACGCGCCTGAAGACGGAAAATCGTCAACCCGGTTTCTTTCTCGCCGTTAATAATCGCCCAGTTGATCGGAGCCGCACCGCGATATTTCGGGAGAAGCGAGGCGTGTAAATTAATCGCGCCATAACGCGGAATTTCCAGCAAATCGACCGGCAAAATGCGAAATGCGACAACGATGAACAGGTCGGCATTCAGATCTTTCATCTGCCTAATAAAATCCGGAGATTTTAAATCCGGCGGCTGAAAAACCGGCAAATTGAGTTCCTTCGCTAAAGTTTTGACAGGCGTTTCCTGAACGATGAGTCCGCGTCCTTTTTCAGCATCCATAGCGGTCACAACGGCAAGAATCTGATGGCGCGATTCGGCGAGCGTTTTCAGCGATGGAAGAGCAAATTCGGGCGTTCCCATGAAGACGATTTTCATACCGATATTATCCAACCTGAATCGTGATTCCTTTTTTAGCATCTGCTGCCATGCGTTTTAATTTGGAAGCGATAAAACTCCGCTTTAACTGGCTGATGCGATCGACGATGTATATTCCATTCAGATGGTCTGTCTCGTGTTGAACAACCCGCGCAAAATAACCGGAAAATTCTTCGACATGAACATTCCGTTCGACGTCTTCATAGCGAACCTTGACTTTCTCGGCACGGGTAACATCTGCGTAGATTTCTGGAATGCTGAGACAGCCTTCCTCAGCGACGACTTCGCCTTGACGTTCGAGAATTTCCGGATTGATAAAAACCATTTTCTTACCGTTCTCATCTTTTAAAGAAAAATCGGCGATAAAAAAGTCCAACGGGATTCCGACCTGATTGGCTGAAAGCCCAATGCCGTTATCGGCATACATCGTCTCGAACATATCATCGATAATTTTCGAAAAATCCGGCGGAATCAGCGCTTTGACATTAGCAGTCTTGTGACTGAGAACGGGACTCCCGTACAGTTGAATTCTGAAGAGAGACATAGGCGTTACGATGCCATTTTTTCAGGCGTTTTGTCGGCGACTGCGGAACGAGCAACCGTAATTTTTACGTCTTTGGCGATTTTAACGATCAGGATCCCTTCCTTTTCGCGAACGCCTTCGATTTTGCCATAAATACCGCCGATCGTTAGAATATCGTCTCCCGGCTTCAATTCCTGGAGCATTTTCTGCTTTTCTTTTTGCTTTTTCGCCTGCGGACGAATCATCAGAAGATACATCACAACGATAATTAACAGAAACGGCAAAAGAGACAAAAGCGGATTGCCTCCTTGACCGCCTTGCGCCTGACCGGCTCCACCCATTGCATAAAGTATTGAATTCACATTACCTCCATTTTTATTGACTGTTAATATAACTCAATCGACCCGAAAATGGCAACCGCGACTTCCTTTGTGCAAAGTGGCGGCATGTAAAACCAACATCGCCGTAGTGGCGGCGTTTCGGAGTCCCAATAAATCATCATTTAACTGACTGTGTGCATAAAATTGATCGATGTCCTGTTTCAATCGATACAGAATTCCATAGGCGCGTTCTAATTTTTTCGCATTCCGAACAATACCGACATAATTCCACATCGTATGCTTCAGCGTCAAGCGGTCCTGTTGTAAAAGGTCGGGATCGAGCGGTTCGTATTCGACTTTCCATTTGGCGACCTGCGGCATGATAATTTTGTCTTGCCGAATCCGGTCAACACAATCACGTCCGGCAAGCGTCCCAAAAACCAGACATTCAAGAAGTGAACTGCTGGCAAGCCGGTTCGCGCCATGTAAACCGGTGCAAGCGACTTCTCCAACAGCTTTCAGACGATGAATCGTCGTATTTGCCTGCATGTCGGTTGCAACGCCACCGCATTCGTAATGAGCCGCAGGAACGACCGGAATTCCTTCTTTGGTAATATCAACTTTCACTTCGAGACATTTTTGATAAATAATCGGGAACCGGCGTTTGATCCAGTCGGCATCCCGATGTGTAATGTCGAGAAGAACATACGGCGTTCCGGTATTACTCATTTCTTGAATGATGCTTCGCGCAACGATATCTCGCGGTGCGAGCGAACCCGCTGGATCGTATCGCTTCATAAAATCCTCTCCGGAATTGTTCCGAAGAACTCCACCTTCGCCGCGCATGGCTTCTGTGATTAAAAACCGCTCACTGTTATTGGAAAAAAGTGTCGTTGGATGAAATTGTACATATTCCATGTTCATAATGCGCGCGCCAGCCCTGTAAGCCATCGCGTAGCCGTCGCCTCTCGCATGATGCGGATTAGACGAATGCAGGTAAAGCCGACCCAATCCACCAGTTGCCAAAATCGTCTGCTTCGCGAAAATCGAACGCACTTCATTTTCTTTATGAAAATAGATATAAGCACCCGCGCAGGTGCTCGGTTCATAAATATGAGATTGATTCAGCGAATGATGCGCTAACGTGATCAGATCGACCGCGCTCGCGGAAGTTAGGACTTCGACATTTTCCAATGAACGGATTTTTTGATAAAACAACTCCTGAATCGCCTTACCGGTGTGATCTTCCACGTAAGCAATTCGTGGGATTGAATGCGAAGCCTCCTTTGTCAGCGCTATTTTTCCGTCATCCGTTCGATTAAACGGAATCTGGAGATCGTCGATGAGAATTTGTTCGATGAATTCCGGACCGTATCGATAAATCTGCCTGACTGCCTGCTCGTTAACGATTCCGGCGCCAGCCCGTTGAAAATCTTCCAGCAAGTTCTCGAACGACTCATTTTCACCGCGATAAATAATTCCACCCTGGGCATAATAAGATGATGACTCGGTAAATTCGTCTTGGCAAGTTATCAAAACGACCTTCAGCCCTGCCTTCTGCGCCGCGAAAGTCGCCGCACAACCGGCTAATCCGGCGCCAATCACCAACACGTCTGTTTCACGAAAAGGTGTATCTGGATTCATGCCAACTCCAACATGCGATTCACAGCCGCCAACGCGTCTTCCCTGTATTCGTCATCAACAAAAACTTGATTGATCAGATTGCCCTTCGCCAAATTCTCCAACATGTAGAGTAAATGAACGGCGGTTGTCTGAGACATCGTGACGCAGAATGGCTCGTAATATTGTAAAAAGACGATCCTTTTGGGGGGAAAACGATTCTTCAACCGGTTCACTAAATTCTTTTCCGTACCGACGCCCCAATGCGTTCTGTCTGGGCTCTCGGAAATCTTTCGAATGATATAATCCGTGCTTCCGACGAAATCGGAACTTTGCACAACCTCGAAATTGCATTCCGGATGCGAAATGATTTGAATGGCGGGGTCCTCTTTGCGAAGCAAATCGATCTGCTCTTTACTGAATTCCTGATGCACACAACAGAAACCGTTCCAGAGAATCAATCGCGATGCTTCAATGTCAGTTTTTGAGTGTCCCCCGAACGGCTTTTCCTGATTCCATACTAAAATCTGCTCCAGCGGAACGCCCATCCGATAAGCGGTATTCAGTCCGAGAAACTGATCCGGGAAGAAGAAAATCCGCTCGCCGCGCGACCATGCCCATTCCAGCGCTTTTTGGGCGTTCGACGAGGTGCAGACAATGCCGTCGTTCCTTCCACAGAAGGCTTTCAGTTCGACGCTAGAGTTGATGTATGTGATTGGAATCGTTTTTTTCTGACTGAAAAAGTGGATTTTGCGCCAGGCTTTTTCGACTTGATCGATATTCGCCATATCGGCGAGCGAACATCCGGCTGTCACGTCCGGCATGAAGACTTTTTGTTCCGGCGTCGTGATGATGTCGGCGGTTTCAGCCATAAAATGCACGCCACAAAAAACGATAAACTTCGCCGAAGTCTGCGCAGCTTTTTTCGACAATCCGAAAGAATCGCCGACCGCGTCCGCATAGCGAAGCACTTCATCGCGTTGGTAGTGATGACCCAGAATGAACAGCGAGTCACCGAGCGCCGATTTTACGGTTTGAATCCGCTCATCGACCTCTTTGTCTGTCAACGTGAAATATTCTTCAGGCGAGAAAGAAACATTTATATCCATTAAACCGATTGCCTTTTTAATTCCGGTTAGTTTCTAACGAGTTCCAAATACTGTCAAATTTCATCGCCATAACTTACTCACTTCTATTGGCATTTTCTTCAAGATGTTTCTTCCGGCGTTCTTCCCTGTGAACGACATTTGCTTCCCAATGGTCGGACTCTTCGGGATAATTGCGGAAAAACTCCGCCTGAAATTCACCGAAAACGCCGTTTCTGATCGATTCGCGAGCCTTCGACGCCAGTTCCAAAAAGAAATGAATATTGTGAAGCGTATTAAGCCGCAAGCCGGTCATCTCGTCGCTCATGTACAGATGGCGAAGATAGGCTCTGGAAAAATTGCGGCAAGTGTAGCAGTCGCATCGTTCGTCCGGCGGATTGAAATCCATCCGATACTGCGATTGTTTGAGAACGATTCGCCCATTCCATGTATAAAGCGTTCCGTTCCGCGCATTTCTGGATGGTAGAACGCAATCGAACATATCAATTCCCATTGCGATTCCACGGACGATGTCTTCCGGTTTGCCAACCCCCATCAAATAATGCGGTGCGTTTTCCGGCAGGTTTGGTGAAACCTGTGCCAGCATTTCATACATTTTTTCCTTCGGTTCACCGACGGCGAGTCCACCGACTGCGTACCCATCGAAGCCGATTTGGCTCAGCGTTTCGATGCTTTCTTTCCGAAGATCAGAATAAACGCTCCCCTGAACAATACCGAAAAGATATTGGCGATGACCGTAAAGCGGTTTCAATTTATCAAAATGGATTTTTGAGCGAAGTTCCCATTGATGCGTTCGCCCTAGCGATTTTTTAGCATGATCATAATCGCACGGATATGGCGTGCATTCGTCAAACGCCATGACAATGTCAGAGCCAAGTGCGTTCTGAATTTCCATCGAAATTTCCGGCGATAAGGTGTATTCCGTTCCATCGATATGCGAACGAAACTTTACTTCTTCGTCCGTTATTTTTCCAAGATGTGACAGGCTAAAAACCTGAAATCCGCCGCTGTCGGTCAAAACTGGCTTATTCCAACCATTGAACCGATGCAATCCGCCGGCGCCCTGAATAACTTCAAGTCCCGGTCGCAAAAACAGATGATATGTATTTCCAAGAATAATCTGCACATGGCAGTCATTTAACTCCGCTGGAGTCAGGGTCTTGACGACGCCGTGAGTTCCGACTGGCATAAAAATCGGTGTTTCTACCGGACCATGATCAGTTTCGAATCTGCCGGCGCGAGCCAGAGAATTAGCGTCTTTTGCTAAAATTTTAAAGTTCATATAGAACCTAATCGAGAAATCTTAACCGCGGAGCACGCAGAGAGCGCAGGGAACAGGAATAATTCTTTAATAGCCACTTTAACCACGAACTTATTCCTATTTTCCAACGACTTTTCCACAAATCCAACAATCCTAATCAACCGAATCAAACCTAATCCTACTGAATCTTCCTATCAAACCTATTCAACCCTTACAGCGCTATTCCCAACAGATGATTGATCGAATCAACTCCGATAATTTTGGAATCGCTATCGTTTTTTAGCAGGCGGAGATTATGTTTGGGAACGTAAATCTTCTGATAACCGAACTTGACTGCTTCTTTTACGCGTTGCTCAATAAACGGCACGCTCCGGACTTCTCCAACCAATCCGACTTCTCCGATGAACACCGACATAGGATCCAGCGGAATGTCGCGAAAACTTGAAGCCATCGCCGCAACCAAACCGAGGTTGATTGCCGTTTCGTCAATTTTCAAGCCGCCGACCAGATTGACAAACACGTCTTGCGTGCGGAGCGGGAAACCGGCACGCTTTTCCAAGACGGCGATCAGCATCGCCAGCCGACGATAATCGATTCCATTCGCCGTTCTCTGCGGCGTTCCATAGGTGGTTTGCGTCACCAGCGCCTGCACTTCGATCAAAAAAGGACGCGTACCTTCCATGCTGACGGCGATTGCGGAACCGGCGACATGCTCTCGTCTTTCGGATAAAAAGAAATCTGACGGATTCCCGACAGGAATCAGTCCGGTTTCTTTCATTTCGAAAATCCCAACTTCGTTTGTCGGTCCGAAACGATTTTTCATCGACCGCAAAAGTCGATAAAAGTTTTGTTTGTCGCCTTCAAGATACAGAACCGTATCGACCAAATGCTCCAGCACTTTCGGTCCTGCGATCATACCGTCTTTGGTAATGTGTCCGATGAAAACCGCAATGATACCGAGTTCTTTGGCTTTTCGCAACAGTCGCCCGGCACATTCGCGCACTTGTGTCACGCTTCCCGGAACGTTCTCATAAGCATCGGAGTAAACCGTTTGAACCGAATCGATAACAATAGCAGATGGACGGTGATTTTCCATCTGGTACAAAATATTTTCAAGATTGTTTTCCGAAGCGACCCAAATACGCGGATCCCGGATCGCCAGACGCTCTGCGCGGAGACGGATTTGCTCTTCAGATTCTTCACCGGTAAAATACAGAAATTTTTCGCCTTTCAGTTTTTCAAGTACCTGAAGAATAATGGTCGATTTCCCAATGCCGGGTTCACCGCTGATTAAAATAACCGAGCCGTTGACAAATCCGCCTCCCAGCACGCGATCGAATTCCTCGATTCCCGTTCTAGAACGCTCGATCTTCGTTGTTGTTGCGGCTGTCAGCGGCTGAGGCTCGCGCCTTGCTTCCGTAGTTACTTTTTCAGACCGTTTGACGACCTTTTCTTCGACCATTGTATTCCACGCGCCACACTCAGGACATTTTCCAGACCACTTGGGTTGAACGGATCCGCATGCTGTACAGACAAAAGCAATTTTTGTCTTAGCGTTCATAGTTTCTGCTCCCTCGTTAAACGGATTTGAAGGGAATCTAAGTATTTCCGAAAATCAAAGAAAAAGAGTCCAGAGAAAATGACGATCGTTCCGGCAATCTCGCGAAACGTGATGACCTCGCCGAGTAATAGCCAACCCAGTACCGCCGCAAAAACCGGCGTCACAAAATTGATGAATGAAAGTTTGAGGACTGATGTCTTTCTCAGCAAGGAGTAATAGATGAAAAACGCCATCGCCGAACCAAATATGCCGAGATAAGCGGCGGCGCCGAGATTTTTCAAATTCCAATTCATTTCTTGCCATTGCCCTGTCGCCAGCGTACCGACCGAATGACAAATTGCCGCAATTCCAAGTGACATCGCGGTTAGTATCAGCGGATCGACGGACTTTTGATTTTTTTTTAGGTAAACCGCTGGATAAGACCCAAATAAAACAGCAATCAGAATGATAAAACCGCCCGCTAACACCTGCCAGTTGAAAACCAATTTTTGATCAGAAAGGATAAGAATTACGCCGAAAATCGAAGCGCAAACAGAGGTGATGCGCAACCAATTCAACCGCTCTTCCAGAATCATAAAATGCGCAAAAATGCCAACCGTCAGCGGCATCGTAGCCCAGAGAATGGCCGACAATCCGCTGGTCACGAATTGCGTGCCCCAATAAGTGCAGTAATAACTTAGCGTCTGGCTAAAAATTCCGGCGATTAGATAGATGATGACCGATGACTTGTCGAGGGGAATTTTCCGTTTTGTTACGAAAATGATTGAAAAAAGGATCACCGATGCGATGATAAACCGGATAGAAAGACCAACCATCGGCGGCGTTTCCTCCGACCCCACTTTGATCATTCCCCACGTTGTGCTCCAGATTAGGCACAAGATCAGAAACTGAAGATATTTTGTTTTTTTATCGCTCATCGTTTTCATCTTTTACTATCATTAAAACCACGGTTTCTCGGACAGAAACTAATACCGATGTCGCATGGAAACCAAGTATTTTATTGCCGCTGAACGGTTTGGAAGTCGATGGAATATATTTTAGCCTGGTCGGTTAGAAATCCAATCCCAGCGATAAATAGTATTTAGGTTTTGAGAATTGGTCGAAATCGTATCGCCATGCAACATCGATCTTCAGGAGAAAATAACCGAAAAACAGGCGCATTCCGCAACCAACGCCGGAAACCAAATCGTCCATGTAGAGACCATTTGCCAAGTCTCGGCCAAACGGATGAAAATCTGTGCCGTCCCACGCCGATCCGAAATCGAGGAAAGTAATTCCCTGAATGCCACCCATCCTCATCGGAAGTGGCCAACCAAGCGCCATGTATTTGATGAACGGATATCGGAATTCGAGGTTCGCCAGAAAATACCGCGTGCCTTCCCGTTCGTAATAGCGCGCCCCTCTTAGCGGCGTAACGAACTGCGAAAAATAAAGGTCTTCAACATTTTCATAATCGTGATAACGTCTGTATTTCTGATTAATCCAGTTCGATTCTCCGCCCAGGAAGAAACGTTGTGCATTCTTCCCTTCACTTAAACCGCCGGACAATCTCAGCCCGAACGAGTATTCGTTGTCTAATTTGTAATATCGACGCAGATCAAAAGTCAACGACTGAAATTCCATACTATTCTTGTTGTACTTTGGACTCATCATGAAATCTAACCGGCCGCGCCAACCGTCCATCGGATAGAAGTATCCCCAGAGTGTGTTATCGAAAACGAAACCAACACGCGGTAAAAGAGTGTTGATCGTGATGCTGGTATCGGTCGTCCCGGTCAAAACGTTTATTAGGCTTTGTTCGACATTATACGAAGTCAACCCAAATTCGCTCCTGCTAAGACGGGAGAAAGGCCTCGAAACCGAAAAGTCGGCACCATAGTTTCTGAGCCGCAACATATAGTAATAACTTAGCGACCAAAAGTTTGCAGAATGAAAACCGACGACGGAATAATTCGTGCGTTTGCCAAGATACTGGTAAGCCAGGTAATAATCACTGTTTTCAAGATCGATGTACATTTCGGTTCCGAATAACAGTTGGTGATTTCCAAGAATATCGCTGAACGCAAAAATTGTCGTTCCCTGCAAGCCCCAAAACGTATTGTATCCCGCTTGGCTGTCGATCATATCCAGCGTGAATTTTGTTTTATATGGATTGACGACAAATTTGCCGTCGGGTGTTTTATTCTGAAGCGTATCGGTTTTCACCGGCGTCGTATCCGGTTCATCCGGAATCATACCGACCGCGTCGATGCTGGGTGCAAAAATGTAATTGGAATAATTCTGCGCCACGCTAACGGTACGAGTTAAGGTAGGTTTGACAACTTCGGATGAATCGTTTTTCAGAACAGCTTTCGCCGGTTCGTTCCAGCTTTTCATAATTTCTTTGGCGTAAACCGTCGGCTTGATTTCTTTTTTCTCATTCATCATCGATAATGGATTTGAAACCATATAAATATCCCAGCCGCCGTCTGCAAATCCTGCGAAGGCAAGACGAGAATCATCTTTACTCAAACTTGGTTGAAAAATGCCCGTTAAAACGCTAGTGATTGCTACCGATTCCTTCGTATCGAGCGAATAAACGTAAATGTTGGAAATTCCTTCCATGTCTGATGTGTAAATAATGGCGTTTTTTGTATTTGCCCAAACCGGATAATTTTCATCCCATGGCGAATCGGTCAGACGCGTAATGGAACTGTCCGTCATATCATAAACATACAGATCAGTCTGGCGGAATTCGATCCCTGAAGCAAGATTTTCTTTTGAAACCTTGCCGTCATTGCCGTATCCATTTCTTTGTGAGGCAAAAACTATCTTCTTGCTATCAGGCGACCACGACGGTTCAAAATCCGATTCGCGATCGTTGGTCAGGCGCCGTGTTGTTTTGGTCTTCAGATTATAAAGATAAAGATCACTCCTGTCCGATTTTAAGCCTACAAGAGCAATGCTTTCTCCATCGGGCGACCATGCGGCATCGAAGATTTCATCCAAATTCGTAAAAGTTATTCGCTCTCGTTTTTTGGTTTTCACGTCAACAATGATCAGTGCATCGTCCTTTCCGCTTTTAACAGCAAGGACGATCTTCTTGCTGTCCGGAGACCAACTTAATCTCGGATTCAGCCATTTCAATTCTTCCAGATCGGGAGATTTTTGACCGCTGACTAATTTTGTGATGGGTTTTCCATCCAAACTAGAAATGAGAAAAATATCGGCGTACCCTTTTCTATCGGACATAATGGCAACTTTGTCGCCGCTTGGCGAGATTGCCGGACCGGTATTAAAGTAATTCTTAATTTTTCTGTGATCAGTCAATTGTTTCGACATCGTTTTGATTTCATCGCGATCGGCGACATCCGGCCAGTATTCAGCTCTTACCCAGCGATGCCATTTCTCGCCCAACTCTTTCATATCCATTCCGATGGCGGCTTTCATCCCTTTTTCGGCGTTTCCATGTCCTTTCATCTGTGCCCAAATTTCGCCGATTTTCTCATTACCGTAACGCGATGCGATATAGCGATAAACCGATTGCCCACCCTTGTAAGTCATATAGTAATCTAGTTCATCGAGATTCGGAATCTCATTTCCGAGAGCGGCATCGCGGAGCGTCAAATCCGCATGGGTATCCCAGCCGAGCGAGGTGTATTCCGCCAACCCTTCATGCATCCAAAGCGGAATCTGCAAACGAACTCTTCCCGAAATCATACTCTGGACGTTTCCGCCGTAAATCATATCGTTGACGACAACGTGTAATAATTCATGACGTAACGTGTGCCAGAAGTCGGCGTAAGACCCATCGAAAGGAACGACAGCGCGGTTTTTAAAAAGTTCGGTCACGCCGCCGATTCCCTCGTACATGTAATCCAGAATGACATTTGTCTGTTGAAAATCGGAATGGGAATTGTACAGAATCAGTGAAATTCGCTTTCTGACGCGCCAGTTCAGAATGCTGGAAATATCCTTAAGCGCTTGCTCAACGACTGGTTCTGCAAAAAGAGCCAAATCTTCTCCGCCTTCGTAAAAGTAGATGTCGAAGTTATCAGACTGAATGTACGACCAGTGATAGTTGTCATATTGCACCTTGTTTTTCCCAAATTGGGAATAAGCGATCCCGGTTAGAAAAAAAGAAACGAATAGACTGATGATAATGATTTTCTTCATGTTTTTTGAAACCAAGAGATGCTTGATTTGTTCCTTACGCAAGTTACCTTCAAAGTTACACGTCCAAGTTTACACATTTTTCTTAGACAGAACGAACATTAAAAAGCTACGACTCATTTGAGATACACGACCTTCTGTTGTTTGAAAATACCCGAGCCTTCCAGCCGGATGAAATACAAACCTGATGAAATTCTGTTTGGTGTCCAGGTCTCGCGTAAATTTCCTGCTTTTAATCGACCAGTTTGAATTTCGTCAATCTTTTTCCCTGCCAAATCCACGACCGTCAATGCGCCCTGAAAATCAATCGGCAAATAGACCTGAAAAGTTACAGTCTGATTAAACGGATTGGGAAATGGTTCGGAAATGGAAATTTCGTTGGGAAACTCACCGACATCCGGATCAATCGTGACATCACTGACACTTTTTAAAATCCATGAATCGGGATCGATCTCGACGGAAAGCGGTTTGGCGGCGCAGATCATCGTAAAATCCTGTGACGGAAGGCTGTCCCAAATCGTTAAAGATTCGTCGCCATTTTCCGTTTTCACGACGATGTCAATCGGCATCAAAAAAACAGTCGATGTCGTCTGAATCTGATCGATATGCAAATCAAGCAACCAACTGCGGTTATCGTTTCGGTTTCTCTGCCATTTGAATTTATAATGTGGCTGGCCTTCTCCGTAAACCCATTTGTCGAAAAACCAATCTAAATCCATCCCAGAAACCGACTCACAAACATGATGAAAATCCCGCGTCTGCGCTACGCTCATGCCGTACGTTTCCCGGTACGCCCGCAGAATTTGGTTAAAACCGCTTTCCCCGACGATTTTCCGAAGCATGTGGAGAACCCACGCGCCTTTATCGTAAACTACGCGGTCGAAAATGAATGCCACATCCGTCGTATCCGTTACGAGAAGACGATTAGAACGCCACTCGCTCGGTCGATTAAGGTAATCCATATAGACTTTTAGGCTTCCGGGACCGTTTTGGTGCTCGAACCAGTAAGCTTCACAGTATCGAGCAAATCCCTCGTTTAGCCAGATATGACGCCAGTTGGCGCAAGTGACCATATCGCCCCACCACTGATGAGCGAGCTCATGCGCGATCAGCAGTTCTCCGTAACTACCCAGACTCGTACATGTCTGATGTTCCATCCCACCACTCCAGAGAAATTGAACCGTTCCATATTTTTCTTTGATAAACGGATATTCGCCAAATACTGTCGAGAAAAAATGAATCATATCTTTTGTCATACTCAACGTGGTCATAGCCGATTCGACCTGATCGGGAAAAATCCAGAACTGAATCGGCATATTTTCGCCTTTGAGTCCGGTGTAACTATCCTCGCGGTAGGCGTATTTTGAAACGGCTAAAAAGATTAAATAATTGGCGATTGGGTATCGTTCCTGCCAGTGAAAAGTCGCAGTTCCGTTCCCATTTTGGATCGTCTCGGCCAACAATCCGTTCGAAACCGCAACAAGAGTATCGGGAATGGTAATGTAGAAATCGACCGAATCGATTTTATCTTCGGGTAAATCTTTACAGGGAAACCACGTGCTGGAATAATATGGTTGATCGAGCGAGGCAACGACCGGCACTCCATCATGTTCACCGAACATCAATCCTTTTCTTCCCAGGTTTTTCGGAAAACCGTGATACCAGATTTTGACTTCCGCGATTTCACCAATTCCGAAATCTCTATTCAACGACAAAGAAAGCCGATTGGAAACGTGAGTAAATCCACTTGCGACGCCGCCAATGCTATCGACGATCATCGCTTCGTCCAGATCCAGATCGATAGCCGCCAGATTGGCTTCGAGCGACCGGACGCGGATTACGGTCAGCCCGGAAATTGATTGAGCGGGAATATTCAGATTCAAATCCAAGCCGAGATAACCGACATCGAACGAACTTTGCGATGCTGATGAACTTTTTAAAGAAGAAAATCGGATTGCACCGATTCCTTCCGATTTGCGAAAAATTTCCGCATCGATAGGATCCGTCGAAAGTGGTGCTTGTGCCCGCAATTCTACCAATAAAACACACAGAAGCAATAAGTTGAATTTGATTTTCATCCTGATGTAATTTTGAAAAAAGGCGTCGGATTGTCAAACGAAAAATCGATGAACGGTCAATCTTTTCAAAATCACCAAACAACCTACTTCCCTGAGTTTGGAAAAAAGCGTACATTTCGCCGTAAAAATGGAGACGAAAAATGGCACATATCACTACACCCGAAGCCGAGAATATTTTAGATAAAGAATTCCCCGTTCTGGATCACGGGTTTGTTCGATTGGTCGATTATCTGGGCGGCGACCAACGAATTGCGCAGAGCGCTCGAGTTTCGTATGGTTCAGGAACCAAAACGGTTCGCGAAGATAAAGCCTTGATCGATTATTTACTGAGTCATCAACATACTTCACCCTTTGAACAAGTCATCATGACCTTTCACTGCAAAATGCCGATTTTCGTGGCTCGGCAATGGATTCGCCACCGTTCTGCCCGTGTCAATGAAATCTCCGGCAGATACAGTGTAATGAAAAATGAGTTTTATATGCCAAAAGAAGACTCGATTCGCTTTCAGAGCAAAGACAATCGACAGGGGCGAAGTGCGGAAGCGGTTCCCGCAGAGTTGCGCAAGAAAACGCTCGGCATTCTGCTGAAAAATCAGGAAGAACTCTATGCTGATTATCAGGAATTACTGGACATGAATATTGCCAGAGAATTGGCGCGCATCAACCTTCCTCTCTCGCTTTACACGGAATGGTATTGGCAAATTGACCTGCACAACCTCTTTCATTTTCTCCAACTCCGGATGGATGATCACGCACAATATGAAATTCGGGAATATGCCAATATGATCGCCCAAATTACGAAAATTGTCGTTCCGATCGCCTATGAAGCATTTGAAAAACATGTCCTTAATGTCGTCCAATTCTCCGGAAAGGAATTAGAAGCTTTGTCCGACCAAATTCAGGGAAAGCCACATTCGCTAACTGGAATTAATAAAATCGACTATGAGAGAAAAATCAAACGAATCTCGGAAATCGTCCGGCGAACCCAATAAACAAAAAGCGCCATCTCAGAGAAACGGCGCCAACTTTTATACAATTTTTAAAGGCAAGTATTGAACGCAGATTAAAACTGCGGTGGATTTGGCTCGTTCGGTAATACAGGCGGGGGCGGAGGTGGTTTGTGATGATGATGGCCATGACCCGTCCAGGAATTCCATGGATCGCTGGTTGTCTGAAGTAGTTTAAATGTCTGAATCGTTGGCGTTGTAAAAATCACCGCTGCCGCCATTTTTTTGAGGAAGTCTCGCCTGCTGACATTTTCAACGCTATTTCGATTTTTCTCTTCCATTTTTTGCTCCCAATTTTCCTGCATAAAATATAAACCATTTCATTTGCCGAATCAACATTTTGTTTCCGCCGATCAAAGTATTACGCAAAAAGAGAAAATTCCGTACGGATCGGAATTTCCCCTATACAAAATGAGAATAAGGCCGTCTTAGATAACTTTATAGACCAGAAGTCCGACCATGAGAATGATGGTGATGAGAATGAGCGCAACGCCGATGTTTCCCTTCTTGATCTCTTCCCACTCATCTATGTCGGAAGACAGCCAGTCAAATATCTTAACGGCTAATCCGACTCCGAAAGAAAAACCAAGCGATGCGACAATTGCCCAACCAATGCCTCTCAAATACATCATCAATGTGTAAGACCAAGAAAAAGGATCCATGAATTCCTCCTATAGGTTTTGTTCTTTGTGTTTAGCTAAATTTTATCTTCCTGACAAAATCCGCTGAAGACATCTTGCCATCGACATAAGCAAGAATGTCTTCCTTTACTGCAGTTGCCATGATATTTTCAACGCTCTTGTATTCGACGTTCACGATAATATTTACTGTCTGAATATCTTCTCTCAAATACAACATCGCTTTCCCAGCGGCGTAAAAGCCAATCAGCATGATGCGGTCGAAATTGTTCCGGGCGCTGTTGATTGTTAAACTAAAATCCTTAGTGCCATTAGCCGTTTCGATCAAACTCATTCGGTTGTAATCGACCTCTATCTGGTACGCTTTACAGATTTGCTGGACTGAGGAATAATATCTTGAATTTCCGAGCGCAACGCTTGAGACGAGGGTAAAAAGTACCGTGATTGCCAGTAAAGCCGAAATTCTCTTTTTTTCTCTCAAAATCATTCCTCCGACTAAGTCTTCAAATCCTTGAGCAAATTTTAGAGAATTCTACTTTCTTTGTCAAATGAAATCTATAAATAATTGAAATATTTCTTTCTCCTCATATTACTTAATTGCCAAGTTTGTATTTCTTATCCAACAAATTCCCTAAATTTTCTAATGATGGAATCTGATCTGGCTTTCGATGATTACTTTAATCACCTTGGACTGAAAGAAGGTTATCATCTACTCATCCATAGCAGTTTTCGTCAGATACGTTCTGCTTTTCATTCTTTAAATATCGAAACACTGATCGCAAACTTAAAATCCAAAATTACTCCAAACGGATCGATCATCATGCCCGCCTTTACTTATTGTTTCAAAAGGCGAAGTGGCGGTTACGATATTTTCGACCGTGAGCATACACCCGCCAAAACCGGCGCCGTTTCGGAATTTTTCCTCGACTCCGCTGAAGTCATTCGGACTAGCTCACCCACGCACTCATTCTCACTGTAGAGAAAAATAACTGGCGAAATCGGCGAAGATAATTCACCCTACCGCCCACTTGGAAACGGAAGCATTCTCGAATGGTTGTCAAACCGATCCAATGCTTTTGTCCTTTTGCTGGGCGTTGATTTTTCTGCGATGTCCTTTTTCCACTACTTGGAAAACCGCGCTCCCGTTCCGTAGAGCGATTTTTCTCCATGGAAACATTTAGGCGTCGAACCGATCGGCGTTTCAATTCACGGTGAGCAGGTATTGCATGAAATACCCAGTTGCGCCAAATCCTTCGTCAATTATGAATCTTATCTTCGAGAAACCAGTCAAATTACTTACGTGAAGTCGGGAGATTCGACGTCTTCACTGATTCCTGTTTCTTTACTGATGGAGACCGGATTACCGTTTTTCCGGGACAATTACCGCTATCTACTTTGTGACGAAAACACTTGCCCTACGTGTGACTCACGTCGTGTTGCCTTTTTATCCAACCGCTAAATAATCTCAGCAATCTAACCAGCCTGACGCATACACGCATCTTGCCTCAATCACTCCAGTGAAGTAATTTGCAATCATGAAAAAATTATCACATAAAATTGCCTTGTTTATCGGGTTACTAATTGCGTTGATTGTGATTCTTCTCTCGGTTCCGACTTACTGGCAGACTCACCAAACGATGGAAGAAGAACTTTCCCGAAACCTGAAAATAAATATCGTTCTTTTGCGGGAGCGATTGGACGTCGCACTTATCGGTTTTCTTAACCGTTATCCGGAATCGAACGTCGCCCGAGATTCCATCCGACAAATGTTAGAAACAAACCTATCAAAGGTTTCAGCCAGTTCCATTTATCTGATTCGGACAGACACTTCTTTGCTTATCTCAACGGGAAAAGAAGAAGTCGGCGTCAAATCCCTGATGTTGCATTCCAATGAAATCTCCCGCACTTTCCGGGGTGAAATCGTATGCTCGCCGCTTTTCTCCGATGACAATGGAAACTATTATAAATCGACCTTCAGCCAGCTTCACCTACCGGATGGTTCCATTGTCATTGTAGCAATTGACGCCAACGCGACATTTCTTCAGGACGTCGCCAAATTGAAAAGCCAGATGATTTGGAGTGGATTGACAATTCTCCTACTGGGAATTTTCATCTCGATTCTAGCTTCTCGTAATTTGACAAAACCGCTCGGACTTTTAACAAAATATGCCGAGGAAATCGGAAAAGGACGCAACCATCCGTTAAATTTAAAAAGCCGAAGTGATGAGATCGGTTTTCTAGGCAAAACGATGCAAAAAATGCAGACGGAAATCGATCTTCGAGAAAAAGAGAATAAACAACTTTTAGCGTCAGTCGCCCACGAGATTCGCAATCCGCTCGGCGGTATGAAAATCAATGCCGAATTGTTAATAGAAGAATCTCAAAACGCGCCTGAGTTGGCAGAATTTGCAAACGCAATTTTCCGGGAAGTGAATCGTCTTTCAGAAATCGTTGACGCTTTTCTTGCTTATGCGCGACCCGTTGAAAGCAATCTGGTCAAAAGCGATATTCGGAATTTGCTAACAGAAAGCATCAGTGAAATACGCCAGTTTTTTCCAAACCATACATTCGTCGTGGATGGCGAAGGTAGTCTTTGCGTTCATCCGGGAAAAATTCAACGCGCCTTCACCAATTGTCTGCGAAATGCCGCTGACGCATCCAGCGAATCCAATCCAATCCAAATCAAAATCCATCAAATTGGCGATGAATTGACTATCTCATTTTTCAATCAGGGCAATCCAATCCCAGAAAAAATCCAGCCTCAGATTTTTGACGCTTTCTTCAGCACCAAATCAAGCGGCATCGGCCTAGGGCTATCGATTGCCAAATCCATCGTCGAAGAACATGGCGGTTTCATCCGACTCGCGCTTTCGGATGAAAGCGGCACGGAATTTGTCATCACCTTACCGGAGCAATAAATGAACGAACCGAAGAAAAATTTCAGAATCCTAATTGTCGAAGACAACCAATCTCTACGCGACGGCATGACCGCATTTCTGAAAAAAGACGGATTCGACACAGTTTCTGCGGAAGACGGTAAGAAAGGACTCAATCTATTTTCATCATCACAATTTCATCTGGTTATCACTGACATTAGGATGCCGGAACTTGATGGCATCGAACTGTTCAAGGCGATCAAGAGCCTGCGACCTGCGACCGAAGTTATCTTAATCACGGCTTATGCTTCCGTCGATATCGCCGTCGAGACGATGAAATACGGCGCAGAAGATTTTATCACCAAGCCATTCTCCATCGCCGAGCTCCGGAAAAAAGTCGAAATGATTTACAACCGGTTTTCGACTCGACAACAGATCGAATCTTCATCGGTCGAAACGCCTTTGCTCATCGGCCAATCGCCGGCTATTGAAAAAATCCGTGCGGTGATCGAAAAAGTCGCCAAAGTCAACAGTCCGATTCTCATCACTGGCGAGAGCGGCACGGGAAAGGAACTCGTCGCGTGGACGATTCACCAACAGAGTTTCTGTCATCATGGACCATTCGTCGCTGTGAACTGCGGAGCGTTGAATGAAAACCTTCTTGAAAGCGAACTATTCGGTCATGAAAAAGGTTCTTTTACCGGCGCCGTCAAAACACATGTGGGCAAATTCGAGATCAGCAACGGCGGAACGCTTTTCCTCGATGAAATTGGCGAAATGTCTCCAGCTCTTCAGGTCAAAGTTCTTCGCGTGCTTCAAACAAAACAGTTCCATCGCGTCGGCGGCGAAAACCCGATTTCCAGCGATTTCCGGCTCATTGCCGCAACGAACAAAGACTTACAAGCGGCGATTCGGGACGAATCCTTCCGGAGCGATCTCTTCTATCGTATCAACGTTATTCCTATCTTTATTCCGCCACTAAGAGAACGAAAGGAAGACATCCCACTATTGATAGACTTTATCATTCGGAATAAGTCTGAAAAACTCGGTAGAAAAACACCGGCTATCGATACCAGCGTCATTCGGAAACTCACACATTATTCCTGGCATGGAAACATTCGTGAATTGGAAAATTTTCTCGAACGTGCGCTCATTTTTATCGAAGAAAATCGGTTCAGCGATGATCTGTTCGCCTTCACCGATCTCGGCGAATCGGAGAATGGACACGCGTCCCAACCTGACGGAAATCTGGTTCAATCCGTCGAAAAGATCGAGCGGGAAATGATCGTCAACGCATTGCGCGCTTCCAAAGGCGTCAAACAACACGCCGCCGATGCGCTGAACATTAAAACCGGCGCTCTTTATTACAAGATCGACAAATACGGAATCGAAGAGAGCGAGTATTTATAAAATGAGAAAATGGTTCGGCATCCTTCAGCGAAAAATGAAATTTCATGGTTGGATTACCTGCATGATGCTTTGGTTATTCAGTTCCGCATCCGCAGGCCAATCTCTTTCGGATTATCACAACGCAATTTCCGCCGACATCTCTGAAATCGCCTTGTTTGTTCAGAAAGAAAAAAAACTTTTGACAGAACAGACCGAAATCGAAAAATCTATTTCATCCCTGAGACAAGAAAGAAATCCCGACTGGATGAACCGACGGAAAATCACAAAACTCACGGAGAAAAAAGCAAAAATCAGCGACCAGTTGATGATCGCTTACAAGCAATCAGCGGGGAAAAAGGCAAGCGCGAACCGGATTTTCAACGCATATTATCCGCTGATTTCGTCGAAAATCGACTCCGTTATTGATCTTTTGGAAAATATAACCGAACCGCCACGCCGTACAAATGCGATTTTGACTCTTTTAGAACTCAGAGACCGCCGAGACTGGCTCCTACAAAATCAACGTTATTTTGCACCTGCGGGGATTATAATCCTGCCCCGCAAGGATGATATTCTCGAATTCATTAAAAATCCATCTCAGCAGGCGATGCTGAGAACCGAACTTATCAGGATTCTGCGCGAAAAA
Organism: Candidatus Marinimicrobia bacterium CG08_land_8_20_14_0_20_45_22; assembly: GCA_002774355.1. Taxonomy (NCBI): domain Bacteria; kingdom Pseudomonadati; phylum Fidelibacterota; species Fidelibacterota bacterium CG08_land_8_20_14_0_20_45_22. The sequence goes on from PEYN01000191.1 coordinate 57,568, forward strand.
GTTGATCAGATCGACCTGATCATTGCCGCCGCCAAAGAAGAAGAACTCCTTAGAAAACGGATGGCGCAATTCGCATCGGAAATGACCGCTTTTTCCGGCGAGATCAATCCTGCTAATTCCCGCAGTTACCAGACGACACTTACCGAACGCGATTTAAAAATCACAGACGAAGACGCAACTTACGGAAACGTCGTTCCAACCAATTTAGGCCTCGAAGAAACCTGGACGACGCGCACAGTTCAGACTGAATTTCCGATGACGTTGAACAGCGAAGATTATCTGCATATTGTCCAGCCAATACCGTCTAAAAACATGCGCTCGTACATCAGTCAGATGGATTCCATCAAGACCTATTACCTAAAGCAAATCGCCGAACTCGAACAGAGGAAACGGTAACATCAAATTTCACGACCCGCCGCTTCTCCAAACTATAGAAAATAGTCACTTTTCCCTTTTTCCATTTTAGTTTTCCATGTATTTTCTCCACTGATGAAGAACAGAAAAACCGCCGGACTCGGGATATTCCTGAAAATCCTTTGCGCTACGTTTTGGGTCAGTTCACTTTTACAAGCGGCGACCGAGCAAACATTCTCATCGTACGTCAAAGCAGAAGTTTTAATGGAGAACAACATCTTCGAGTCGGATTCCAATCGCATCGACGACAATGCCGGTCAGTTCTGGTGCGGCATTCTCGCTAATCAATCCACCGACCGATCTAACCGACGAATCAGTCTCATCGGCAATTATTCCGCTTATTTCAAAAATCCCGAAGAAAACAAACTTATCACGACCGGCAATTGGCTATATTATCTTGCACTTTCTCCCAAAATTTTCTTCAAATCGCAGGCGAATCTCCTGACCAAGTGGTGGCAAAACGCGCCAAACGCTTACTCAGATGTTGATTTTTCCGCGAATGTCGGAACCAGATTCGGAAAATCCGTTACTCAAATTGGCATTTATTACCGGAATGACTGGTTTCGCTATGCTCAACGGTTCAATTCAACACAAATCGGCATAGTTAGTGAGTTACAATTCCAACCGGCAAAGACTTGGACGCTTTCTAGTAAATCTTCTATCCTGAAAATCGATTACCCTAATCGGCAGGTTTATCACGAACCCGATACAAGTTCGAGAATACACAAACTCCAGCAAGACGTCGTTCTGTTCGGTCAAATCGGATTTGAACACCGAAAAATTTGGATCGCGGGCGGAAGTCTCCGATTCTCTTATCTCAATTCCAACAGCCAATATTCCTCATTTGCCAACGCCTCGATACGAGTTTATGCGACGCGAAAAATCAGGCGTCTGCTTTTACAGGCAATCGCCGAATTTCAACTCAAACGTTACTTGGATGATCCCTCCGAAAAAGCCATTTATTATAATCCCGATCCTGAACAAAACGTCCAGAACCAAATTTTCCTTGGGTGGGAAAACGAACTATCCGGCGGGCTGTCATTGGCCGGCAAGTTCGCCTTTTTCCGGAACGAGACGCAGTACAGCGGCATCTATTACAACAAATGGTTCGCGTCCGTCGGCTTGCAATATCGGTTCGAATAATCCCCGAATCCTCAGAAATCTGAGACTCACCGTCAGGATTCTGAGTTTTTCCGGCAAATCAAACAACCTCACTCGACTGAAATCGCTTGGAACGATATTTGTCTTTATTCCTCCGGACGATTGAAAAGTTGCAATATTCTGAGTTGATGAAATGAAAATTTTGATGGGAAAAACTTCCAAAACGGCAAAAACATTGATCGTTTTTCTGGTCGCGATTTTACTGGCGGCATGCATTCTAGAACCGGAAGAAGAATCCTATCTGGATATCGATGAAATCGTCGAACTCAAATTGGGCGAACGCAAGATCGGTCAACCGTCAGGATTGGAGGTCGGCTTCGAGAAGCTCATTTCCGATAGCCGGTGTCCGATCGGCATCCTGTGTTTCTGGCAGGGAATGGCGGAAATTCAGATTTCATTAAAAATACCGGATAAGACACGCTACTATTTTACTCTTGATTCTTACAACCACACAACCGTCGATACACTCGGGCTTCACATGGAATTTTTACAGTTGGACCCTTACCCGATATTTTCCGAGGAATACGACACGTTGAAACTTGTCGTGACGCTAAAAATATCACGACCAATTCTAGAACTATGAAAATATTCGTTAAAAACGGACAGAAAAAGGAAACACTATGAAAACGAAAACAATTCTCACTCTCTCGATTCTCTCACTCGTTTATCTGTGGAGTTGCGATGATTCGACGAATCCGATCGATGATAACTGGAAACTCAAACGCGATCTGACGGTTGCGGAGGTTAAAATTACTGAAGTCGATAATAAGTTCGGACTGAAACTCTTCAGGGAAATATCCAAGAATCAATCAGATTCCAACATCTTCATTTCGCCACTAAGCGTAACGATGGCGCTCGGCATGACCTTTAATGGCGCGGCGGGTGAAACGCAAACTGCTATGCGGAATACGCTCGAATACGGCGACCTTTCAATCGACGAAATCAACCAATCTTACTATGGATTGATCGATCTGCTGACTTCCGCAGATTCTAAAGTCAACTTCCAGATTGCCAACTCCATCTGGTATCGGAACACATTTTCAGTGCTGGCAGATTTCATCAATGTGAATAAAAAATATTTCGATGCCGAGGTATCAGCATTGGATTTCGATCGAAGCGACGCGGCGGACATTATCAATTCCTGGGTCAATGAAAAAACCAACGGCAAGATCAAGGAAATCGTGCCAAAACCCATTTCATCCGAGATGGTGATGTACCTGATCAATGCCATTTATTTCAAAGGCAGTTGGACTTACGAATTTTCTAAAGACCGCACAACCGACGAACCGTTCTTCTTATCTTCTGGTAATTCGAAGACTTGTAAGATGATGAGTCACAAGAGCGAGCATCCATATTTCCAGAATGAACAGGTTCAGGCAATCGATCTGGCTTACGGTAATGCCGGATTCAGCATGACCATTTTCTTGCCCGCTATCGGATCAAACGTCAACACGTTAATTGAATCGCTGAACAACGACTCATGGAACGATTGGCTCTCACAGTTCGATACCGCCGAAGTTTCACTCTTCATGCCAAAATTCAAGTTGTCTTATAATCTAAAAATGAATGATGTTCTTTCAACGCTTGGAATGGAAACCGCCTTCGTTCCGGGGCTGGCGGATTTTACCAAAATCAATGCTAACGGTGAGCTTTATATCAGCGAAGTCATGCATAAAACGTTCGTCGATGTCAACGAAGAAGGCACTGAAGCCGCCGCAGTGACAGCAGTCGGGGTCGGATGTACGAGCGTCGGTCCCGAGTCGCCGGTCATGCGAATCGACCGGCCGTTTGTCTTCGCGATCCGCGAAAGACAGTCCGGAACGATACTATTCATCGGAAAAATCATGGAACCCATCATCGAATGAGGATTAAAGAAAGAGGATTAAAGATGAAAAATATCATCCAAAATATTTCTGCTCTTCTCATAATGGCGGCGATTTTTATGAATTGCTCGGATGTCACTGCGCCAAATTCCGACGAAATTCCGCAATTGCCAAGACATCTCAGCAAGTCCGAACAGACATTGATCGAATCGAGCAACTCGTTTGGATTTGATCTTTTTAAAAAATTGTCGGACGATGTTAAAGACAGCAACCTGTTCATCTCGCCAGTTTCGGTTTCGATGGCACTGGGAATGACATCTAATGGCGCGGCAGGTTCTACGTTGGAGGCAATGCATTCAACGCTCGGTTTTGAAAATCTTACAGAAGATGAAATCAACAAATCTTATCAAAGTTTGATCAAATTGCTGAGAAACCTCGATCCGAAGGTCAAATTCCGGATCGCGAACTCCATCTGGTACCGAAACGGATTCGCCGTTTTGCCGGCGTTTATTGACGTTAACCAAACGTTTTTCGATGCGGCGGTGCGAAGCCTTGACTTTAGTCAGGACGCCGCCGTCGATGCGATGAACGACTGGATCGAAGAACAGACCAATGGTCTCATCAAACAAATTCTCGATAAGCCGATCGATCCAAATACGGTTATGTTTCTGCTTAATGCTATTTATTTTAAGGGAACGTGGACATATCAATTCAATGAAGAACACACAGGCAATGCACCATTTTATCTGCATAGCGGCGAATCGACAACCTGTAAAATGATGTCGATCAGTGGCGATTTCGATTACACTGAGACTGACGAACTTCAGATAATCGACCTGCCGTACAACGACGGATATTTTGCCATGACGGTACTCCTGCCGGAATCCAGTATCGATACCGACTCGTTGATAAGCATCCTGACCGATGAAAAATGGAACGACTGGATTTCTAATTATTCCAAAACGACCGTCGATCTTTATTTGCCGAAATTCAAACTCGAGTGGTTCCGGAAACTCAACGATTCATTGACAAGCCTCGGCATGGGAATCGCATTCAGCGATGAACAAGCGGATTTTACTCGCATAAATGCCGACGATGGTTTGTACATCAGCGAAGTCAGACATAAAACATTCGTTGAAGTCGATGAAGAAGGCACCGAAGCGGCGGCGGCAACTTCAGTCGAGATAACATTTGAAAGTATCAAAGAACAGAATATGCTTGTCAATCGTCCGTTCATTTTTGCCATCCGCGAGCGCGCCTCTGGAACGATACTATTCATCGGAAAAATATATCAACCCGAATGGAGCGAATAGATAAAACCGGATTTCAACCGAGAAAAATTGAAAATCACAACACATAAGAGGTAAAATGAAAGACAAGCCAGTTCTAAGACACATTATATCCAACCTGCTTATTCTATCCGGAATCGTGACGGCGACAGTTCCCGATCCGGTCACCCGCCAGCCTTCGGTTCCCTATCTGCTGGAGCCGATTGGTTTCCGCACCATGCAGATGGCGATCTTTGCGACGGAAGTCAGCGGCATGGTTCCGGATAAGTTCAGTGACCTGAGATGGAATCCGGCTTATATCTTAAGGGAAAAGCAAAAGACTTTTTACATCGATTTCAATCTCGAAAGCACGGTGGAATCTTCTTTGAGCCCGTTGTCCTCTTCCCTGCTCACTGACAGCTATTATCTCGCACCGTCCTGGTACAGCCAGACCAGTGTTCAGAATATGAATATCGCGCCGCTCTATAATCTGGCGCTGATCCTGCCACTGAATAAACGAATAATCCTGGGAATCGTCAACCGTTCGGTTTTCGACTATGGACCTTACCGTAACTCGACCTGGTGGTCGAGCGGCGGCTGGTTCGATGAAGCGGTCAGGTCTAATGCCTACGCCGCTCTCGAACCGCAACGCCTGGAAACCGATGAAAATCAGCAGATCGTCCTGGCCAATCAGGCAGAGATTACATTGGGCTACCGGTTGTCGACCAAAACCGATCTCGGTTTTCACCTCGGACATTACATTTTTCACCGGGACGGTAATCTGTATGATTCTCAATGGGCAACCTATCCGCATTCTTCGTACGGAATTCTCAACGATGAAGACATGCGGATCAACGGTCAGCACATCGACCTGGGCACCGGAATTCTCCATCATTTGAACGATAAGACTACTTTCGGAATTTCCGCGGGTGTGTTTCTTGGTTCCGGCAAAGAGGAGGAGGTCTCGCAGGACACCTCGGATTCGTTTTCTGAAACAGCTACTAACACTGCCTATTACAATATATCCAAATACAAAATGGACAGCGATTATTCCTATAAAACTTCCGGTGTGAAACCTTACCTGACTTTAACTTTCGAGAAAAACCTTAATAAAAACCTTGTCCTGCGGTCGTTTTTTTCTTATTCCCCAAAAAGTCAGGATGTTACCACAAATTATGCGTCCGACGATACCAGTTTTAGCGACCGGACTTATGATCACTGGATTGCGACCAACACTTATGCCTTTCGGCGTTGCACAGATCACAGCGCCGCCGAATTCAACCTGAACGGTTCCGGAGAAAAAACGATTAATCAGTGGAAATTCCTGACCTCCCTGATTTATAAAATGGAAAACGATTGGGCGCTATTTGGCGGAATGCAAATTAGCCGGCAATGGTCTCAGGTCGATTTTGACGAGAGTTCTGACTACTATTCCAATTCCCTTACCGAATACACGCTTTACAATGCCAGCACGTATCGCAATCTCGACACTTATACAAAAAACTATTCATATTCAGCCGAATCTGATGTTTGGAGTCTCATCGTACCAATCGGCGTAAAAGCTCATATTGCTAAAGGTTTCTTTGCCTTACTCGGCACCGAAATCAGCCTCAGCCTGTTAGAGGAAAATAGTCACGGCGACTTGCTCTATCCGGACATAGTATCGCAATACTGGGTAA